>NZ_AEXS01000113.1:0-19534 GCF_000204455.1 Paenibacillus sp. HGF5
CTGCGCTGCTGCTTCGCAGAACGCTGGCCGCCCGTTTTCTTGCCCTGCTGCGGCTCGGCGTCATCCAGGCGCTTTCTGGCCGCGATCAGCTTGTGCTCCTTAACGGAAGCCCCTTCCTCCTGGGCAATCTTGCGCAGGTCCGCAATGATCTCCTCGGCTTCGCTCCGCGCCTTGTCCACGATCTGTCTTGCTTCCGCCCGAGCCTTATCAACGAGCTTGTCCTTCTGCTCCTCCAGCTTCTGAAGCTCCTGCTGGTGGCGTTGACGCAGCTCCTCCATTTCCTTCCGGACCTGTTCCGCCTTCTCACGCTCCACTTCAGCGGTATGCCGGTTCTCCTCGAGGGACGCAATCATATGCTCTACCCGCTGATCCTCTTCCTTCACTTCCCCGCGGGCGAATTCCAGAATGGATCCCGGCAATCCCAGACGTTCTGCAATAGCAAACGCGTTACTGCGTCCAGGAACGCCCACCAGCAGCCGATAAGTCGGACTTAGTGTGTTTATATCGAACTCCATGCTGGCATTGATCACGCCTTTGCGTTCATAGGCGTACGCCTTCAATTCGGAATAGTGCGTCGTCGCGATCATGCGGCAGCCCATGCGGTGGATATGCTCCAGAATGGAAATTGCCAGAGCCGAACCTTCCGCCGGGTCGGTCCCCGCCCCCACTTCATCGAGCAGGACCAGGCTCTTCGGCGTCATCTGGCTTAAGATGCGGATGATGTTGGTCATATGGCTGGAGAAGGTACTCAGGCTCTGCTCAATGCTTTGCTCGTCGCCAATATCCGCGTAAATCGCATCGAACACGCACATCTGGCTGCCTTCTTCGGCCGGGATAAACAGTCCGGACATCGCCATCAGGTTTAACAAACCGATCGTTTTGAGCGTAACCGTCTTACCGCCGGTATTCGGGCCCGTGACGATGATGGAGGTATAGGAATTGCCCAATTCCACGTCCAGCGGCACGACCTGGTCCGTCGGTATGAGCGGATGTCTGCCTCTGCGCAGCTTAATATATCCTCTGTCGTTCATACGCGGGAGCGAAGCCTTCATCACATGAGCTAAACGGGCTTTGGCAAAAATAAAATCGAGCTGCCCGATCAGATCGACGTCAATGGACAGCAGTTCAGCCTGCTCGCCGACCTGGGCGGTCAGCTTCTGCAGAATCACTTCGATCTCCCGCTCTTCCCGCATCCGGGTCTCGCGCAGCTTGTTGTTCATCGCCACGATGGACTCCGGTTCGATGAACAGCGTCGCGCCCGAGCCGGACTGGTCGTGCACGATACCGCCAAAGTGGGAGCGATACTCCGCTTTGACGGGAATGACGAATCGGTCGCCGCGAATCGTAATCAGCTGGTCCTGCAGCATCTTCGCCACCGATTGCGAACGGATCATGGATTCCAGCTTCTCGCGGATGCGTACCTCTCCGCCGCGCAGCTCCCTCCGAATTTGCGACAGCTCCGCGCTTGCGGAGTCCAGCACCTCGGCCGTTTCATCGATGCAGAGCCGAATGGCATCCTCCAGCGGCTTCTGCTCCGAAATAAGATCGCTTAAATTAAAGAGAATATCAATCTTCTCATCCTCATGAATCGCAGCGATAAACCGTTTGATTCGTCGCGACCCGTGAATCGTGTTCGACGTGGCAAGCAATTCATGCGGATTCAGCGTGCCTCCGATTCGGGCCCGCTTCAAAGCATCGTTGATGTCGGTAATGCCGCGGAAGGACGGGTTGCCCTTAAGCCTGTCTACGGTGTAAGCCTGGTCGGTGGCAGCGAGCAGATCCTTCACGGCTTCGAGGTCGGTCTCTGGCATTAACCTTTCCGCCCTCAAACTTCCCATGGAGGTTTGGGTATATTGCGTCAATGTATTTAAAATTTTCCGGTATTCTAAAGTGTGCAAAATCTTGTCGTTCAAGAAGTTCACAACTCCTCTCAATCAATGCCTATATTATATCGAACGCCATGCGAAATCGCCATGGAATCCAAAATCCTTCCACACATAACCTAACGTCCGATTGAACAAAATAAATTCTGCGTAACATTCCAGTCTTATTCTAAGGAGGCAGGTACCATGCAATTTCTCGGGCATGTCGTTCGATTTATCGTAGCGGCTCTCGTCCTTATGGTCGTCGGATGGATCGTCCCTCAATTCTCCGTCGGCGGATTCGGAAGCGCCCTGCTGCTTGCACTCGTCATCGCCCTGTTTGGCTGGGCTATCGAGGGCATCTTCGGCAAAAAAGTCACGCCGTTTGGACGCGGCATCGTGGGCTTCATTGTGAGCGCGCTTGTCATTTACCTGGCCCAGTTCATCGTCGGAGGCGTTAGCGTCTCCATTCTGGGTGCTCTGCTTGCTGCACTGGTCATAGGGATCATCGATCTGTTCATTCCGATCTCCACCCCGTTTGAAGCAGGCAAAAGCCGCAAAGAATAAGATAGAAGGCCGTCCGCTTCTGTCAAAGGATCCTGACGGAGCCTCTTCCTGAAAGATCCCAAGGTTTGCGGTTAAATCCATCGATGCATTCCCCACATCAACCCCCTGTTGCTATATGACAGGGGGTTGTCCGTGTTGGAGCAGGCTCCCGTCCTCTGTGACTATGTTTCCCCTACATTATAACGTAAATCCATAAAATTCGTTGCAAGCGCTTCACGTTCACCAATTTTTCATAACAGGCACGTGCGTCGACTCCCGTTCTGAGCTATCATAAAGATTGGAAATTAATTTTCACAATTATTTCATAGTCAGGAGAGATTATAGTGAAAAAAGGCATAGCACTACTTGTTTCATGTATGCTCCTTTTTGTATTGGCGGCCTGCGGCGGAAACCAACAAGAGTCCGAGGGCAATTCGGGGATCACGGATACCGGCGTAGCACCGGAAGCAGAACTCGTGATTAAAGGCTCCAACTTCCAATTTGACCAAGCCGAATATCACCTCAAAAAAGGGGTGCCCGTCAAGATTACTTACGAGAACGAAGACGGCAACCACGGCGTTATGATTCCTGCGCTTGGCCTGCAGCTGGACCGAAAGAACAACTCAACCGTCGTTACGCCTGACAAGGCAGGAGAATTCGAGGTTTCGTGTTCCATTATGTGCGGAGCCGGTCACAGCAAAATGATATCCAAACTGATCGTCGAAGAATAGAAGGCTTGTTATGCAAAATGAAAACCTCCGGATCGCCAGAGTTTCCTCTCTCTGATCCGGAGGTTTTTTCAGGTTCACATCTTCGTCATGGCCTAACGCTGATCCTGCTCAATCAACTCGATCCATTCATTATATTCAACTTGGAGCTTCGCATACTCTTCCTTCAGCTTGCGATGTTCTTCTTCAAGCTGTGCGGCTTGCTCCGCCTTCAATTCCTGTTCTGCCTGCAGCAGCCGATACTGGTGCATGACCAGCTCGTACTGTTCGCCAAGCTCGGAATACTGCTGTGCCGCTTCGCTTTTCTCGCCTTCCAGACGGTCGCAGACCTGACGCGCGGATGCAATCTCCTGCTGCCAGGACTGAAGCTCTTCTTCCAGCGCAAGCTTGGTTCGTTTCCATTCATCGCGCTCTGCGGCCAGCTTCTCGCTGTCTGAAGCCAGCTGTTCCCGTTCCGCCATCCATTGCTGGTATTGGTCCTGCCATTGAACGGCGCGTTCTTCGGACTCCCTCAGCTGCTCGCCAAGTTCGCTTGCACGCTCTTCGCTGGCTGTCGCCTTCTTGCGAAGCTCATCGAGCTGATTCGACACCGTATCGTATTCTTCTTCCAGCATGGCGTAGAGTTTGCCGGTCTCTTCCTCGCGGATTCCCGCGTCCTGGGTGAGTTTCTCGAGCTCTTCGTTGCGGAGCTGGAGCTCCTTCAATTCCTCCTGGGCGCTTCGGCGCTCGGAAAGGATCCGGTCCGCTTCGTCCTTCATGACATGGATTTCATCCTGAAGACCCTTCATTCCCTCTTCCAGGCTTTCGTTCAATTCCATCAGCTCGACGATTCTCATCTCGAGCTCGCCGGTCTCCTCCTTGCGCTGATCGGCCAGCGTCCGCCAGGATTGCAGCTCGCTGCTTAGACGCTGCAGCTCTTCCTGCTGCTTGCGGGAGGTCTGATTCGCATCCACCACAAGCTTCTGCAGACGTCGACGCTCTTCCTCCGACTTGCCGGATTCCTGCTTCAGGGCCTCGAGTTCCTTCGCCAGCCCTTCCGCCTTCGTACGGAAGGAACGCAATTCCTGCGAGGAAGCTTCAGCTTGCTGCTTGGACGAATGGAGCTCTTCCTTCAGCTTGTCCGATTCCGCTTTTACCGTGTTCAGTTCCTTCTCCGCGGTCGACAACCGCGAGTGCAGCTGGCCGCCGCGATTGCGCTGCTCGGCAAGCTGTTTCTCCAGATCCTGCACGGTCTTCGAGTGCTGCTGCTCCAAATCCTGTACGGTTTTCGAGTGCTCCAGCTTCAGATCCTGCACCGTCTTCGTATACTTCTGCTCCAGATCCTGCACCGTCTTCGTGTACTTCTGCTCCAAATCCTGCACCGTCTTCGAATTCTGCTGCTTCAGATCCTGCACCGTCTTCGAGTGCTGCTGTTCTTTCAAAAGCGCCTCTTGTTTATAAGTGCTCTCCTGTTTCTTCAACTGTTCAGCCAGCTTCTCTTCAGCCTGCTTCGCAGAAGTGCGCAAACTCTGTTCCAGCTTCTCAACGGCCTGCTTATGCGTGAGCGCGGACTGTGAAATTTGCCCTTCATAACGGCGTTTCATATCTTCCATCGCCTGCTTGTGGCCGCTCTCCAGCTTCTCGCGCTGCTCCTTAAGACGCATCTCAAGCTGCTGCTTCTCCTTCAGCAGTTCCGCCACCCGGTCGGATTCCTTCTGGAGCAGCTCCTTCGTACGCTCCGACTCCGCTGTCAGGTTCTCCTTGGATTTCCTGTATTCTTCAGCCAGCGTTGTCTGCTCCGCCAGCTTGCGCTCAAGCTGCTCCAGCTGCTGACGATGTCTCTCCTGCTGCTCGATTTGAAGTCCCTGCACCTTGGCCAGTTCCGTTCGCAGCTCATTCCGCTCGGCCGTCATCTGCTTGGCCTCGTTCTGATATTCCAGCTTCTGCAAAGCTTCTTCAGCCATATGTACCGCGGCAAGGACGGCAATGCGCGGGGTATCCAAACGGGAGTGCGCCTTGGAGATGGTACGCATGCGATCATCCACGTAATTGGCTACCTGTCTGGTATAATCACTGCTGTTTCCAACGAGTTTATAGGAAGTTCCGTAGATGTCTACGGTAACGCTTTTACGGTCAGATGTAGTCAAAATTGTGCCCTCCTTCTATTATGTGTAAATTCTATGATGTCTGAAATGGTCTATCCTCTGCATCCATTATATATGAGATAACATCTACAGACGAACCTCTAGAGTACAGACCGAAGTGTGGTATATGATAACACAGTTTTGTGCTTATAATTATGAACCCTGCGGGCCTTCCGATGCAAATCCCAGTTCAATTTAGAGCAAAAAAGCCCGCATCGAATCTCTGATGTAATGGATTCGATGCGGACGTTCACAATTCCTGCTATTTTCTTAATTCTGCGCCAAAAGTTTGCTGAAGGGCAGCGACTGCTTTTTCCGTAACCCCGGCAACCTCTTCATCGGTCAGCGTCCGCTCCTGATGGCGGTACGTCAAGGAGATCGCAACACTCTTCTTGCCTTCTCCCAGCTTGCTGCCCGTGAAGACGTCAAACACCTGAATCTGCTGCAGAAGCTCTCCGGCATTCTCTCGGATGACTTGGATCAGGGAGCCGGCTTCTACTTCCTCATTCACCACGATGGCAAGATCGCGTTCCATGCCCGGGAATCTAGGCAGATCGCGGTAAGCGACGCGGGCATTGGTCAGATCATAGAGCGGCTCAAGCAGGATCTCGGCGGCATAGGTATCTTCCAAATCCAGCTCCTGCTGCGTTTTTGGATGAATTTGTCCGAGCACGCCGAGCAGATGTTTGTTCTCGCCTTGACCTACGTAAACGGAAGCGGAACGTCCCGGATGGAAGCCTGCCGGCCCGTTCGCTTCGTAAGCAATGTCGTCAGCGCGAATGCCGAGATAATCGAGCACCGTTTCAAGCGCACCCTTCAAATCGAAGAAATCCACTTTGGCCGGCTGGACGTTCCACTGCTTGCTGCCTTTGCGTCCTGACAGCAGTAGACCGAGAACCGGACGCTCCTGCGGCTGCTTGGTCAACGTCTCCTCCTGCGTATGGAACAGGTTCCCTATTTCAAACAGGGCCAGGTCCGGCTGCTTGCGGTTATGATTATACACCGCGATATCCAGCAGCTGCGGCAGCAAGCTGGTACGCAGCACGCTGCGGTCCTCGCTCATCGGCATCGCCAGCTTAACCGCCTTCCCGCCTTCCGATAGGGAAGTGAACACTTCCGCTTGCTGCGGATGAATGAAGGAGTAACCCAGAACCTCCTGGAATCCGCTGTGCGTCAGCAGACGGCGAAGCGAGCGGCGGATGGCCTGCGCTTCCGTCAACGAACCCGGCGTCGTCGGTCCTTCAATCGCCGTGGTCGGAATGTTGTCATAGCCATACAGGCGGGCAACCTCTTCGATCAGGTCTACATCGAGCGTAATATCGCCGCGGCGGGAAGGCACTTGGATATCCACCAATCCCTGGCCCGCATCCCCGCTAGGGAAATGCAGTCGGGAGAAGATCGTTTTGACCTCAAGCAAAGACAGCTCCGTGCCCAGATAACGATTGAGCTTCTCCAGCGACAACGTAATCACGGACGGCTCGGTTTGCGCACTTCCTGCTTCGACGATTCCTTGATGCACGGACCCTCCGGCATATTTCGCCATCAGTGCAGCCGCTCGGTTCAGAGCAGGGATCACTGCGGCCGGATCCACTTCCTTCTCGAAGCGGGAGCTTGCCTCTGAGCGAAGTCCCAGCTGACGGGAGGTTTTGCGGACGGTGCCGCCATCGAATTTAGCGGACTCCAGGAAAATATTCACCGTTCCGTCCGTTACTTCGGAGTCCAGGCCGCCCATAACGCCAGCCAAGGCCACCGGCTTGCCGCCTGCCGTAATCACCAGCATATGCGACTCCAGATTCCGCTCCGCGCCATCCAGCGTCACTATCGTCTCGCCGGCCTCAGCCATGCGCACGTGAACCGCCCCGTCTTTCAGCTGATCCGCATCAAAAGCATGCAGCGGCTGGCCGTATTCCAGCATCACATAATTGGTAATATCCACAATGTTATTGATCGGACGCACGCCGGCTGCCATCAACCGGTTCTGCATCCACAGCGGGGAAGGAGCGATCGTTACGCCCGTGATATAGCGTGCAGCATAATGGCTGCACTGCTCATCCGCACCGATCGTAACCGAGATATGATCGGCTGCTGCATCATGAACCTCCAGCATTTCCTTCTCCGGGTTCGGCAGGCTCAGCTCGCGGCCGAGGATGGCGCTCACTTCGTAAGCCGTGCCCAGCATGCTGAGGCAGTCGGAACGGTTCGGCGTCAGGTCCAGCTCCAGAATTTCATCGTTCAGGCCCAGCACATCCACAATCGGTTTGCCGATCTCCGTGTCAGCCGGAAGCACCAAAATCCCCTCCTGCAGCTCTTTGGGCAGCAGTTTGTCATTCATGCCCAGTTCCTTAGCCGAGCAAATCATGCCTTGGGAGAGCACGCCGCGCAGCTTGGCTTTCTTGATATCCAGCCCGCCCGGCAGCTTCGCGCCAACAAGCGCTACCGGCACCTTCTGGCCAGCATCCACGTTTTTTGCTCCGCATACGATCTGGAGATCTTCTTCCTGGCCTGCATCGACGACGCACACGTTCAGCTTATCGGCATCGGGATGCTTCTCCTTGCTCTTGACGTAGCCTACGACCACGTTGTTAATGCCTTGATTCCGTTTCTCGATCACATCGATTTCAATGCCGGCCGATGTAATGCGGCTTGCCAAATCCTCTGAGGTTACGCCTTCGAGCGAAATATAATCGGACAACCAATCGGTTGAAACTCTCATTGTCTATTCACTTCCCTTTATCGTTAAAATTAGATCCGCGTGAACTGATTCAAGAATGCCGTATCGTTGTTGAAGAAGTGGCGGATGTCATCCACGCCGTATTTCAGCATGGCAATCCGCTCAACCCCCATGCCGAAAGCAAATCCGCTGTACTTCTCAGGGTCATAGCCGCCCATTTCGAGCACCTTCGGATGAACCATGCCGCAGCCTAAAATCTCTAGCCAGCCCGTTTGCTTACATACGCGGCAGCCGCTGCCGCCGCATTTGACGCAGGATACGTCCACTTCCGCGCTGGGCTCCGTGAATGGGAAGAAGCTTGGACGCAGACGGATCTGCGTGTTATCGCCGAACATTTCCTGAACGAATTGCAGCAGCGTCCCTTTCAAATCGCTCATGCGAATGTTCTCGCCGATCACGAGACCCTCGATTTGATGGAACTGGAACGAATGGGTCGCGTCATCGTCGTCCCGGCGGAATACGCGCCCAGGACAGATGATTTTGACCGGCGCTTTTCCTTGCATCGACAGCATCGTCCGGGCTTGCACCGGGGAAGTCTGGGTCCGCATCAGCAGATCTTCCGTCAAATAGAAGGAATCCTGCATGTCGCGTGCCGGGTGGTTCTTCGGCAGATTGAGCGCCTCGAAGTTGAAATAGTCCGTCTCCACCTCGGGTCCTTCCGCTACGCGGTATCCCATCCCGATGAAAATATCCTCGATATCCTGGATCACCTTGCTGAGCGGATGCACCGCACCTTGGCTGAGCTTGCGACCCGGAAGGGTCACGTCCACTTTCTCTGCGCGCAGACGCTCTTCGGTTTCCTGCTGCAGGAACGCTTCCTGCTTGCCCGAGATGACTTCCTCGATCGCGCCGCGAACGTCATTGGCCACCTGGCCGATAACGGGACGCTCCTCTGCGCTGAGTGCTCCCATGCCGCGCAGGATTTCCGTCAGGGCCCCTTTTTTGCCAAGGTATTTCACCCGCAAATCATTCAGCTGCTGCGGATCGGTAACATCCTGCAATTGCGCCAATGCTTCCTGCTTTAAAGCTTCCAATTTTTCCTTCATGGCTATTCGCACACCCCTTTGTAAACTCCATCATTGTTCTGAAAACAAAAAAGGCCTCTCCTCCCGAAAAGGGACGAAGAGACCGTGGTACCACCCTTGTTAACATGCATCATACCCTAACCAAGACGGCAAAAGCCTTGGACACAAGTATGCCTCATCATGCTCACTTGACCGACGTAACGAATCGGACCCGTTATCCCCTACTCAACCGACGGGCTGCCGTGTTCAGGGAACTGCTCCGGAGCGAACTTCACCAGCCTGATTCTTTGAGGGACACTCTCAATCCACGGCATCCCTTCCCTGTAAAGAGGCACTGGCTACTTTTCTCCATCCATGCATTTAGAACTTATGCAAATATATAGGGTTTATTATATGCAACCTTTCGGCATATGGCAAGTTTCATTTCCCCATTTTAACCTCATCGGACCGATTTTAATCGGGATCCTGGGACTTAATCCGATAAAAGCCCGGCAAGCTCGGCCCGCAGCTCCCTAATTTCGGCAAGCCAGCTCGCCTCATCCCCGGCCTCCAGTCCATCAGCGGATAACCCCAGCAATTCCTGAATCCGGTACTCGAGCTCCATCCGGCGATTGTCCTTCTCCGTATCTCCCTTGATCACCCCGGTTCGCGAAGCCTGTTCCTCCTCCTCGCCGACGCTTCCCTCGAACCATGCGGGAGCATCCCCAGGCTTCAGCGTAAGCAGCCGATTGGCGATTTTGCGCACCAGATACCGGTCATGCGATACAAGCGCGATTGCCCCCGGAAAGCTTACGAGCACCTGTTCAATCACTTCTCGGGTGTCCACGTCCAGGTAATTCGAGGGTTCATCCAGTACAAGGAGATGCGCCCCGCTGAAATACAGCTTGAGAAAAGCCGTTCTGCACTTCTCCCCCATGCTGAGCTGTCCCATCTTCTTAAACACGTCGTCTCTCCTGAAGAGAAACGAGCCCAGCAGGGTACGCGCACGGCTCTCCGTCATGCCGGGAATGACAAGAAGGCTGTCCAGCAGCGTGGTTTCCGGTTCAAGCCCCTCAAGCTCCTGCGAAAAATAGCCGATCTTGACGGAAGGATTCCGGGTAATCCGGCCTTCCTGCGGATCGATCTCCCCCAGCAGCAGCTTGAGCAGCGTCGTTTTCCCGCTTCCGTTGGGGCCTCTTACGGCCAGCCGGTCGCCGCGGTTCAAATAGAAGGTGAGCTTATTAAAAAGCGGTTGATCTCCGTATCCAAAACAGATGTCCTTCACTTGGACCAGGGTTCGGCCGCCGAATGCCTCCCCTTCCAGCTCCATGTTCAGCTTGGGCCCGCTGCGCGGCTTATCCACCCTCTCGGCTTCCAGCCGTTCCAGCGCTTTTTCCTTGGCATGGTATCTGGAGATGTTCTTCTTCGCTTTGGCCTTGTAGAAACTGGCGGTGATCTTGACTTCATTCACGTCCCCGGCCGCGTTATGCGCTTTATGGAACCATTCCTCGTATCTTCGGATCGACTCCTCAAGCGCCTTGCGGGCCAGCTCCTGCTTGCGATAAAGCGTCTCCTGCTCGCGCAGCTCGCGTTCCTTTTCGCGCCGGTAATCCGTGTATCCTCCCCGGTAACGCCGGAGTTCCTCCGACGTCAGCTCACAGACGGCGGTCGCCACCCGGTCAATGAATTCCCGATCATGGGATACAAACAGCACCGTTCCTTTATAGGACGACACCAGCCACTGCTCCAGCCAGACCAGGCTTTCACTGTCCAGATGGTTCGTCGGCTCGTCAAGCAGCAGAAATTTCGGGGCCGACACCAGGAGCGCCGACAGCATCACCTTCGTTTTCTGGCCTCCGCTCAGCTCGCGATAGGACACCGGCCACACCTCCGGCCCGATGCCCAGCATCGTCATCGCTTTCTCCACCTCGGTCTCCCACTGGAAACCGTTCTGGGATTCATAACGCTCCAGCAGATTGCCATATAACTCAAGCAGCTGCTCCATTTCCGCAGCGCTGCCGCCGTTCATCCCTTGCTCGATTCCCGCAAGCCGAAGCTTCAGCTCCCATAACGTTGGATGACTGCGGCTGCGCACCGTATCGATCGCACTCATATCGCCTTCCTCCGGTTCATCCTGCTGTCTCAGCCAGCCCCAGCGCTCTCTTGGAAGGATCGCCTCCACAACGCCGGAGGTCGGCTCAAGCTCACCGGCCAGGATGGAGAGGAGCGTGGTTTTGCCGGTACCGTTGCGCCCATACAGCGCGATCCGCTCTCCTTCGGCTACTTCCAGCTGAATGCCTTCAAACAGCGGCTTTCCTTGAAGTTCCATGCTGATATCCTTCGCTTTTAGAATCATTGTCATATCGTCTCATCCTCTCTCTGTGAAAAACATCAAAAAACCGCAGGCGATGGCCTGCGGCGGATGTTATGAGAGAGGATTCGTTTGGATCTGAATAACGGGACGAATGCGCGCCACAGCTCAATTCTTCGGCTGTTCATTCCAGGCCAGCCCTGACGGGTATGGAGATGAAAGGGCCTTACCCTTCGCCCGCCAATAAAAGCAGCAATCCGTTCCGTATATGTGATTGGTATTGTATCAGAGTACCGTTTCCGACATAACAAAAAGAGGTACCCCAGTCACATTGTTCAGACACGCCAAATCTCTCCCTCTACCGCCGTAGAGAAACGCCTGCAAAACCACATGCAGTTGTTTTAGAGAAAAGGGTGTCTTACTTCATTGGACTAGGTTACCTCGCATTCTTGGAATGAAATTATGGCCATTATAACAGATATTTCTAAAATGTAAAAGGGCTATCTGCGGAGCCTGCGTCCTATAACAGCCAGAGATCCTTGATAACTCAAGGATTTACTACTTTGCCCCGTCTAAGATAACAAGCAGCTTCTGCAGCCAGTTATGCAATGAAGCAACAAAAAAACCCTTGGTACCAAGGGTTTCCGTCTAACTAAAAGCGGGTGATGGGAATCGAACCCACGCTACCAGCTTGGAAGGCTGGAGTTCTACCATTGAACTACACCCGCATATCCACCTACAAAAGTGACGCTATGCTTTGGAGCATATGCCGAATACTTTTTGCGAGGCCCTAAATCATAAGCGAATCGGGACGACACGATTTGAACATGCGACCCCCTGGTCCCAAACCAGGTGCTCTACCAAGCTGAGCTACGTCCCGATAATCAACATATTGTCTTTTGAAGACAAAAATAAATATACCATGCGTGACAAGCAATTTCAACATGTATTTTATGGAAAATGCCTTCTTGGGCACTAGAAAGCAAAAAGCACCCTTCCGAATGGGGAAAGATGCTGCACTTTCATACACTTATATAAGATGCAAAGACGCCCTAGTCATCCTTACTTCTTTTTGTCGAAGGTCACTTCCGGCGTCGTCAATTTATCGTAAAAATCCACAATTTTGTCTTTATCGTCCGAAGCGCGAAGTGCCATGGCGGAGCGCGGATGTTCGTCCAGGGTGCCTGTAATCATGTAGGGCATGATGTAACCCCACTCCTCTTTTTCGCGAAGAGGGATCATGAAGCGCTCAATAATGTCCAGTACCGGGCGCAGCTCGTACTTCGTGCCTTTCAAATGGGTAACCAGAAGCTCGGTCGGACAGTTGCCGGCTGCACGGCCCATGCCGTATACGGACGCATCCAGAAGCTCAACGCCGAGGTCGGCGGCTACCAGCGTGTTGGAGAACGCCAGCTGCATATTGTTATGGGTATGAACGCCAAGACGTTTGTTCGGCAGATGCGTCTTGAACTTATTTACCAGGTATTCCATGTCTTTATGATCCAGGCTTCCGTAAGAATCGACGATGTATACCACATCCACGACGCTCTCCCTGATCATCTCAAAGGCTTCCAGCAGCTCATTCTCCATCACGTTGGAGAGGGCCATAATGTTCAGCGTCGTCTCGTAACCGCGATCATGGAAGGTCTGAACCAGCGCAAGCGCCTTATCCACGTCTTTGATGTAACATGCAACGCGGATGAGATCCAGCAGGCTCTCCTCTCGCGGCAAAATATCATCCTCATCCACCCGGCCGATATCGACCAGTGCGGACAGTTTGGTTTTACCTTTATGGGGAATAACTTCTCGAAGGAATTCATCATCCAAAAAACGCCACGGGCCGGCTTGATCAGCGCCTTTTAGGAGCTTAGGCGAATTTTTATAACCGATTTCCATATAGTCCACGCCAGCCTCATTCAGGCCTGCATATAAATTTTGCACGAATTCTACGCTAAAATCCCAGTTGTTCACCAATCCGCCATCGCGAATGGTACAGTCTACAATCTTTGTCTGACTACTCTTAATCATTCTAAGCTAAACTCCTCTCGGCAATTTTCTCTTCATCATACTTGAATGCCGGTTGAAAAGTAAAGCATAACATGTGCATCAATCCTTGACGGCCTCGGCCTCTCTGAGTATCCAGTCGCTGATGGTTCGGACGAGCACGCCGGTTGCCCCTCTGGGATCCACGCCCCGCTCCTTGGACAAGTAAGCCGTACCTGCTATGTCAAAATGAACCCAAGGCAGCCCGTCAGCAAACGTACCCACAAAAAGACCGCCCGTGATCGTCCCGCCTTCTCGCCCGGTTTGATTTCGCAAATCCGCCACCTCGCTCTTCAATTTATCCCAAAACTCCGGATAGGATGGGAGCGGCCATATTTTTTCGCCGGCCCTACGGGAAGAAGCGATAAGCTCCTGCAAAAAGGTTTCGTCATTGGTTACGGCCCCGGTGGCGATATCCCCAAGCGCCGAAACGACGGCCCCGGTCAACGTGGCCACATCAATCAGGCGCGAAGCACCGAGCTGTTTGGCATGGGTTACTCCATCCGCGAGCACGATGCGGCCCTCGGCATCCGTGTTCAGCACTTCGACGGTACGGCCGCTCAGCGTCGTCACGATATCGCCGGGTTTAAAGGCGCCGCCGCTCATCACGTTCTCCGCAGACGGGATCACCATCACGACATTCGCCTTGGGGCGAATACGCCCGAGAGCCTCCATAACGCCAAGCACTGTAGCCGCCCCGCCCATATCGCTGATCATATCCTCCATTCCGGCTGCCCTCTTCAGCGAAACGCCGCCGGTATCAAATGTGATCCCCTTGCCGACCAGGCCGATCACATCGTCCCATGTCTCCCGTCCCTGATAACGGATCGTAATCATGCGCGGCGGATGTATGCTGCCTTTCCCTACGGCCAAGAGGCCGCCCATTCCTTTCTCGACCATGGCTTCCTCATCCAGGACCTGTGCTTCGAAGCCGTACCGCTTCGCCAGCTGAAGCGCCTTCTGGGCCAAGTCTTCCGGTAACAGTTTATTGCCGGGAAGGTTCGTCAAATCTCGTGCCAGGCAGGTTGCTTCTCCAATCGCTTGGCCCAGCGACATGCCTTCCTTCCACGCGGCTTCAAATTCCGCTTCCGTATTTCCTTCAATATAATAGAGGATTTCTTCTAAATCCGTACGTTCGGAAGCATCGCGTTTATAATGCGGTTTCCGGTAGCTTCCCAGGATAAATCCCTCGGTTAAAGCCTGAGCAGCGTCGCGGGGCGTCTGTTCGGCGGTGATGCTGACCATCGTATGCGGAATTTGAATCGCCGCGCTGCGTATTCCCGATTTTACGGCCGCCTTAGCTGCTTGAGCCGCAACCAAACGCAGCTGCTCGGATGTCAGGATCCCTTCGGGACGGCCTACCCATATTAACAGGCGCGATCCGCTCGAAATGCTCTCCGGCCATACGAGTGACCGGTTGACGGTGCCGTCGAACAGCCGGTTCTCCGCCAACTGCTTTAATAGCGGATCCCAGGCCGCGGAAATGCCGCCCTCCTTCGCTTGTTTTTTAGTAACGGGAACGATGATGGCATCCGCTTGTACTTGCCCGGCTGTTAAATTGCTTTCATATGTCCATTTCATGTCTCTTCTCCTCCTAAAAAAGAAAAAGCCATTCCATTGGAACAGCTGCTCTTGTATTCAAATCGGTTGCATATCCTCTTAGACTTCCGACACGTCCAGCTTGGGAAACGTGATCACAAACTCGGTCCCGGCCCCAACCTGGCTATCCACGGCAATGGTGCCGCCATGGTTTCGGATGATGCTGTAGCTCACGGACAATCCAAGTCCCGTGCCGCTCTCTTTCGTCGTAAAAAAGGGATTAAAGAGGTGGTTCAGCGTATTCTGATCCATGCCGCCCCCGTTATCCGAGATACAAATGTTAATATGTTTACCCGTGTCACGGGCTGAAATATCAATCATCCCGGTAATGTTCTCGTCATGATGCTCATTTATGGCGTCGAGGGCATTTTTAATAATATTCAGAATCACCTGTTTGATCTGCTTGACATCAACGGAAATAAACGCAGGTGGGGTCTTATCGGTATGTAGATTGATCTGGCATCCCTTCATCAAGGCTTCGCTCTCTGTTAATAGAACAACTTCCTTCAATAATGAGGATACGGATACAATCTTGGTCTCTGGAGCCGAGGGTTTGGAGGAATTGAGAAATTCGTATATAATATCGTTTGCGCGATCGATCTCCGTTAGTATGATTCTGGCATACTCGTCCTTTCCCAAACTTACGAGATGCGGACGCAGCAGCTGGATAAAGCCTCGAATGGATGTCAGCGGATTTCGGATTTCATGGGCAATGGAAGCCGAGATTTTTCCCAGCATGGCCAGTTTATCGTTCTGATAAGCGGTTTGCTCAATTCGTTTGAAATCCGATACATCCTTCACGCTGATCAGAAAATCGCCTTCCATTTGGTCCCCATACGTCATCGTGATCAGCCACGATCTGCCGAATTCATCAACCAATTCATGGAATCTTCGGCGATGGAATACCGTTTCCCGAAAAATGCGAAGTATTTTTTTCTTCTTGAATCTGGAGAGCTGGGGATGACGCAATAGCTGGGTCAGCGTACAGCCTGTCAGCGATTTACGGGATACGCCTAACAGTTTTGCCATCTGCACGTTAACAAATGCCAACACTCCATCACTATCAAAGAGGATAATCCCGCTGTCGAGATTCTCCAGTATGTTCTCATACTTGTTCCTAATAAGCTGACTGGAATGAAATGAACGAATTGCCTGCAGCTCAGATTCACGGATTTGACTCAACAAGATGGCTCCCCCTTTTCTTGAAAAGTTGAACTCACCAAACCGACAAAAAACATGCGAAAAAAATGAGCTTGTCCGCCTCTGAATCAGAAGCAGCCCGAATCTGCTTCCTTCCATGATAGTCATCGAAACAAAGAATCGTCAATCAGAAATCCTGTCGAAAAATGGATAATTGCATAAAAATACCATTGTCATTACTTATGTATTTTGGTTTATGTAATTGATATAACACCCGTCATTGCACAGCTAATGTAATTGATTACCCACATTCGCTTGATTTGAAACATTAAAAAAGCCCCGGACATTCACGAGGCTTTATTAATCCCTAATTAAGGCTGCTTCTGGAGTCGGAGCCTGCGCTGGCTCATCACGGCAAGCCGTCTTTTCAGTTCGCCCTGCCACTTCTCGTCCTCCATCCATTTGGCAACCACCAGGAGATCCAGCGACATATCAATCTGACTCTGAACAACCGTGAGCGGATCCTCCGACTCCCGATTGATCACATTCTCAAAAATGGCATCCTCATCTTCCATCACGTAATCCTGAAAATCCACCTGGGATGCACCGTCACCATGGGCATATTCAGCCAATATCTCATACTCATTCTCAACCCGATGATGAACCTCGACGCGATGGCAGACCGGACAAGACAGTAGGGGAACATTATGTACTTGAGTGCGATAATGCTTCAGTGTACCCTTTGTACCCATCATACTAGCCCCACAGCAAAAACTCATATCGTTCACCCTCCTTTTGTGGATTCTCAATCGTTTCAATATTGTATTCGCTTTCAGGCAGGCTAATTCCTTCATGAAAAAAACCTTGATTTAAAATTTTGGCATGATTTCCTAATCATAAGCCGGCCAACCTATTTATTTAATTATATATTAACGCAAGCGCGGTTTCCTAAACAAAAGTCTTCCCCTATTTCATCCAATAAAACCAGAGTGAAAAAACCCCCATTACCTGCAAGTAATGTCAGGTAACGAGGGTTGCTATTTCATAAAATAAAATTACAGGTTGCTGTCGCCCGGCTTCCAGTTCATTGCGCACAATCCGCCGGATTGCAGTGCTTGAAGCACGCGAAGCGTTTCTTCTACGCTGCGGCCAACGTCGTTATGGTTAACAACTTGATATTTCAATTCGCCTTCTGGATCGATGATGTACAGGCCGCGCAGAGCAACGCCTTCTTCTTCGATCAGAACGCCGTAGTCTCTAGCTACGTTCTTGGTGATGTCGGAAGCCAGCGGGAAGTTCAATGCTCCCAGACCGTTAGCTTCTTTAGCTGTGTTGATCCAAGCTTTGTGGCTGTGAATCGAGTCAACGCTCACACCCAGGATTTCCGTATCCAATGCTTTGAATTGATCGTAAGCATCGCTGAGAGCCGTGATTTCAGTTGGGCATACAAAAGTGAAATCCAGCGGATAGAAGAAGAATACGAGCCATTTGCCGCGGTAGTCGGACAGGCTGACTTTACCAAAATCTTTACCGTCTCCTGATACAGTTTCCATTGTGAAATCAGGAGCCGCTTTACCAACCAAACGTTCTGCCATGATTGAATTCCTCCTTAACATATGTAAGAAAATACGTGTATTTTCTACATGGTATGTTCTATGAACATTTAATAGAAATGTTATCATCGAGGCTAATCAAAGTCAAGATTGTAGACGTTACTTTATTATAATTATTATAAATAAGAAGTTTTCTTGAACGCTCGCTTCTTCTATTAACGGATAGCCGCGGCAATCAAATCGCCCATCTCCGTGGTGCTGAGCGCCTTGCTTCTATCAACGGCAATGTCTGCCGTCCGGTGTCCTGCATCAAGCACCTCGGCAACTGCGCGTTCAATGGCGTCAGCCGCATCCTCGTATCCGAACGTCAGGCGATACATAAGCGCTACGGAAAGAATCGTTGCGATCGGGTTCGCCAAGCCTTGGCCGGCAATGTCCGGAGCCGAACCATGTACCGGCTCGTACAGACCGAAAGCTCCTTCGCCCATGGATGCGGATGCCAGCATGCCGATGGATCCTGTCAGCATGGCTGCTTCGTCGCTCAGAATGTCACCGAACATATTCTCGGTTACGATGACATCAAAGCTGGACGGGCGGCGCAGAAGCTGCATCGCGCAGTTGTCTACCAGCACGTGCTCCAGCTCGACGTCCGGATATTCAGGAGCGATGCGGTTTACGGTTTCGCGCCACAAGCGGGACGTTTCCAGCACGTTCGCTTTATCGACGGAAGCCAGCTTCTTCCGGCGCTTCTGTGCAATCTCGAAGGCTTGATGCACGATGCGCTCTACCTCGGCGGTATTGTATACGCAGGTATCTACCGCTTCTTCTCCGCCTGCACCTTCGCGTCTGAACTTCTCGCCGAAGTATATGCCTCCCGTCAGTTCACGAACAACCATCAAGTCGGTTCCTTCCAGAACCTCAGGCTTCAGTGTGGATGCATCCTTCAAGCAGTCAAAAATGACGGCCGGACGCAGGTTCGAGAACAGGCCAAGCTCTTTGCGGATGCCGAGCAATCCGGTTTCCGGGCGAAGCTCCTTCGAGTTGTTGTCCCATTTTGGTCCGCCTACCGCACCGAGCAATACCGCATCGGCGCTTTTGCATACGCTCAGCGTTTCTTCCGGGAGCGGCGTTCCTTTCTCGTCGATCGCAATGCCGCCAAACAACGCATGTTCCGTCGTGAATGAAAGTCCGAATACCTCTTCGGTACGCTTAATGATTTTCTCCGCTTCCGCCACTACCTCAGGACCGATGCCGTCTCCCGCGATTACCGCGATTTTTTTCGTTTCTGCCATCCTTCGTCACTCCTTATTTATATATACACTGGTCGTATTTAATCATCTAGTTACTGTTGTAACATACTTCCCCCTCGATTGACCAAGATATAGAAACTATGAACTTAATTCGTTTTGCCTATAAGTAGGGGGAATGTGATCAGGGAGACAGCGCGAAGAAGTGCCTAAGGCGATAAGACTTAATGCGAGTAAAGCTTAATCGTGGGTGCTTTTATGCGTGGTCTACTTGTATAGGAGCGGCTTTAACGAAAGCAGCTTTATGCGAGAGCAGTTTATGCGAGAGCAGCTTATGCGAGAGTAGCTTATGCAAGAGCAGTTTATGCGAGAGCAGCTTATGAGAGAGCAGCTTATGCGAGAGCAGCTTATGCAAGAGCAGTTTATGCGAGAGCAGCTTATGCAAGAGCAGTTTATGCGAGAGCAGCTTATGCGAGAGCAGCTTATGCGAGAGCTTCGAAGAGTTAATCTGGGGAAACTCCGAGTACGTATCGTTCCTCCAATCGCTGTTGTCGCCGAATTTCTGGATTGCATGTTAGGGGTTGAAATTCGGCTCCAAAGGCGACCGCTCCGCTTTTCCGGAATCGATTCGTCCTCTCCGCTGCTTC
>NZ_AEXS01000112.1:0-24682 GCF_000204455.1 Paenibacillus sp. HGF5
TCCTGCTCCTGAAGCTCGATCAGCTGGCGGAGCTCGCCGTCCGACATCTCCGTCAGCCAGGTTTCGCCCGACCCGACCACCTGCTCGGACAACGCCTTCTTCTGTTCGATCAGCTCGTCGATCCTCTCCTCCAGCGTTCCCTGGGAAATCAGCTTGTGCACCTGCACGTTGCGGTTCTGCCCGATCCGGAATACGCGGTCCGTTGCCTGATTCTCGACCGCCGGGTTCCACCATCGGTCATAATGGAGCACATGGTTCGCACGGGTCAAATTCAGGCCAACGCCCCCGGCTTTCAACGACAAGACAAAGAACTCCGTCCCCTCGCCTGCCTGGAACGCCCGTACCATCTCATCCCGTTCGCGTTTTTGCACCCCTCCATGAAGGAAATACGGCTGTTTTCCGTATTTGCGTCCAAGCATGCTCACCAACAGCTCGCCCATGCCCACATACTGGGTAAAGATCAGCGCCGATTCTCCCACATCCGCGATGCTGTCCAGAATTTCGAGCATGCGCTCCATCTTGCCGGAGGACTCGGGACGCACAGCGCGTCCATCGTCGCGTCGAAGCAGCTGCGGATGATCGCATATCTGCTTCAGCTTGGTGAGGGATGAAAGCACAAGCCCCTTGCGGGCCATGCCCGTCCGGCTCTCGATCTGTCCCATCATCTCGTCGACGACGGCTTGATACATCGCGCCTTGAACCTCGGTCAGCGGACAATACGATTTCAGTTCCAGCTTCTCCGGCAGATCCTTGCGGATGTCCGGATCGCTCTTGAGTCTGCGCAGCATGAATGGAGAAACCAGTTTGTGAAGCTCCCGGAATCTCTCCTGCTGCCCTTCCCCCGGCGCATAGCGCTGACGGAAGCTGTTAAACGATCCGAGATATCCCGGATTGAGAAAATGGAAGATCGACCACAGCTCCGCCAGACGGTTCTCCACCGGCGTCCCCGTCATCGCAATGCGGTGCGGCGCGGATAATTTCATGACGCTCTGCGCCTGCTTCGTACGATAATTTTTAATATACTGGGCTTCATCGAGCACCACGCTCGACCACTGGATCGCGGATAAGTCCCCGCCGTCTCTTCCGGCCAAGTGATACGTCGTCAGCACGATATCATGATCGGCCGCTTCCTGCAGGAAATCGTCTCCGCGCAGACGGCGAACGCCGTGGTGCACATGCAAGGTCAGATCCGGCGCAAATCGCTGAATCTCCCGCTGCCAGTTGCCCAGTAGCGAGGTCGGGCAAATGATCAGCACCGGGTCTCCCGCAGCTTCGGTATTGAGGCGCTCCAGCAGGCAAGTGATGACCTGCACCGTTTTTCCAAGCCCCATATCGTCGGCAAGGCAAACGCCAAAGCCCAAATCGCGCATCACGCTTAGCCACTGATATCCCCGCTCCTGATACGGCCTCAACTCTCCGTGAAGCGAGGAAGGGATCGGGCGGGACGGCAGCTTGCGCACCGTTTCCCCGTCCAGCAGGGAGGACAGCAGGCCCGTTGTCTCAACTTCTTCAATGAAGAGCCCCTTCCACAAGCGCTCTCCATCCATTTCGGCGCTCAGGTGCATCCATTCGGCCAGCTCCATCTCGCCCTTCTCATGGCGTTTCATGAAGCGCAGCACCTGATTGATCTCCTTCAAATCCACCTCGACCCATTCCCCGCGGAACTGGACGTAAGGCAGATTCTGTTCGGCCAAAAATTTCAATTCCTCTCGCGTCAGGGTATGGCCGCCCATCGCTGCGGATATTTGGAAGCTGACCAGATGCTCCATTCCGAGCACCGGCGTCGACTGTGCTTCGCCTGACGATCTTGCATCCGTCATCATTTTGAGGGATAAGCCGACGCGGCGGCGTCCTTCCCTGCTCCAGCGGGACGGCATTTGAACCGTAACGCCGCTCGCCGTTAATCTCGGAACCGATTCCTTCATGAACGTCGACAACCGCTCAAGCGGCAGGGTGACGCTCTCCGGAGCGCGCCCATACAAGCCTGCCGCCAGCTCGGGAGCCAGCGCTGCGGCTTCTCCCAGCCTCATGAGCAGCTGCAGCTGGGCCCCAGCATACATCCGTCCGCGCAGCAGCTGATCGGATTCCGGACTTCCCCATACGCTGCGGACCGGCATCAATAAGCCTTCATCCTCCTGGCTTCGTGCCCAGAAGGTTACCTTCCAGTCCTTCCGGCTCTCTTCCAGCGGCGGTTCGAGCCGCAGCCCAAGGGCAAGGGTTCCGTTCTCAGGAGGCTGATCCTCCCCGCCGGCGTAAGGGAACACGGTCCCCCCGACCCGTTCTACGGCTTCCTCCAGCTCGCCCACTTCCTCCACCGTTCCTTGAATGGGAATATCCCGACTGACCGTCAATAGACTGTTCCACCACAGCTCGGTAAGCGGGGATTGTCCCCGCCGGTAGTTCGCCAGATAGGCCCTCAGCTTGTCCTCCGATTCGCGGACGGCAGCCCTGGCTTGACTGTCGATCACGCCGCACAGGAAAGAATACAGCACAATCGCCCCCGCTTCCTCCCGCGTGGAAGGATCGGTTCCGGCAAGCGCTGCAGGCGTCCCGATGGCAATAGGAGGAATATTCGCCGCCAGCTGCAGAAAACGGGCCGTATCCTCGGTATTCAACTGCGGTTTCCATACCGCTTTTATCGTGTGCATCGACGTTTTGCGCCTTCCGGCGGAAGGCACCTCCGCCGTCCCTGGTGCAAACTTCCCCTGCAATAACAGCTCCAATGCGAATCTGCTCGCTTGCACCCAATATTCCATTTCTTCGCCGACGGCCAAACCCTGAGCTTGGGTATGCTCGGGATCCAGCGAAACCAGCATGGAGAATGCGTCTCCCGGTGTCAGCGCAAGCCCTTCCATCGTCCGTCCGCCAAGCGTCTTCCGTTCCGGGCGCCGCGCGCTTTTCGATCCGAGGACTTTGGCCGGATATCTGAGCTCGGCAAGCCGGAGGGAAGCGTTAGCGAAGGGACGGGTTCCATCCGGTTTGCGAAAGGTTCGGACCACTCTGCTCCATGCATCCACTCGGGGCTCCGAAACCTCACCGGAAAAACAAAAGAATACGTCACCTAACCATACGCCATAGAGCGGTTGATTCATCGTTGTCTCCCGTCTTTTCCTGCTTTATAGATATTATTACTATCTTATACGATAGCAACCTAATTTCAAAACGATACGGATTACGGCCAGCGCCAAAATAACGTCAACCTTTATCATACCATGTATTTACTATTTCGTTATGATCTATGTATTGCATATCGATTTCTTCTATATATAGAGTAATGAATAATCCTTGTTCTTATGCAGTCTCCCGTTCATTCTTGCCGCCCAAATTTTCGATGCCTGCATTTTTTATGCGACCCTTCCGCTGATCCGGCGTATGTAGATCATACATTAAGAGTTCGGGAGGTCTTGCATTTATGAGTTTTGTTGGCTTTGGTATTTTCGGGATTGCGACTTTATTGCTGGTATTGTTCTTCTTTCTTCTTCACATTGCCGTCTGCGTATGGGGTTATAACGATGCCCGGCGGAAAGGGCGCAGTCCCGAGTTCGCGATTCTTGTTGTGCTGGGTTTATTGTTCTTCCCTGTCGTGGGTCTTATTATTTACCTGCTGATCCGCAATAATTATTAGCCTCCACAACAAAAAGACGGTGCTGGTTCGTCCTGCACCGTCTTTTTTTGACGTCCATAATCATTCGGATGGCACTCGTGCCGACCTCGCGATTACTTCGCCTTCAAGCTCTCCCATGATTTCTGAATGCCTTCGAACAATTGGTTCTTGTCCACATTGCCAGCAACATAACCCTGCATCTGGCTGCCGAATTCATTCATGCCGCCATCAGGGAATTTGTTGAACTCCCAGCTGAGCGCTTTGTTTTCTTTACTGTATTTCACGACATCGTTACCCAAATCGCCAAGCGTCTCGCTATTCGCCTCAATGCTGGTCAGTGCCGGGATGAACTTGAACTCTTCTGTAATATAACGTTTACCGGTCTCCGAAGTAACGAGCCAGTTCAGGAATTCCTTGGCTTCATCCTTCACCTTCGATTTGTTGTTCACGACCCAGTTGTTTGGCACACCGATCGGAAGCTTGTCGTTCTCTTCGGCGTTGTCATTGATCGGCATTGGCAGAAGGCCAATGTTCAGATCCGGATTGATGCCGTCGATTTGCACTTGCGTCCAGTTCCCGTTCTGGGTCATGGCTGCTTCACCGCTGGCAAAGGTCGTGATTTCCGTGTTGTAATCGGTCGTCAGCGGGTTCTTCTGGCCGTATTGGACGGTGAGGTCGAACAGTCGCATCCATTCATCGAACTTCGCGTTGCCTACCAGCTTCTCCGTGCCTTCATTCATTCCTTTGACGAATGCATCGGGGTCTTCCTGATGGGCGAACGGAATGTTCAGCAAGTGGTTGGCCAAAATCCAGGTTTCCTGATATCCGTTCACGAAAGGCGTAATCCCAGCCGCTTGCAGCTTTTTGGCAGCTTCCTCAAGCTCCGTGATCGTCTTAGGAAGTTCGGTGATTCCCGCTTGCTCAAACAAGTCTTTGTTATAAATGAATCCGTAGCCCTCGATGGTCATCGGTTGTCCATACAGTTTACCGTCTTTTGTCATCGGTTCTTTGGCAACGTCAACAACGTCCTTCACCCATGGCTGGTCCGAGAGATCCTCGACATTCTCAAACCATGTCTCCAGATCGCGGTATCCGCCGACGTTGAAAATGTCGGGCTCATCGCCGGAAGCGAACTTCGCCTTCAGCGCCGCACCATAATCGGAGCCGCCACCAACCGTTTGAATATCCAGTTTGATGCCCGGATGCTCTTTTTCATACTCGGCCTTCAGTTTGTTCAAAGCCTCGGCGATTTCGACTTTAAATTGAAAAATCTTAATCGTTTTCGTTCCGCCCTCGGCACCGCCTTCAGCGCCTTGGCCGTCCTCGTTGTTGCCGCCGCAGGCTGCAAGCAGCGTGGAGAAAGCCAATACCATGACCAGGAGCAGCTTACCGTATTTCTTCATTGTAAAACCTCCCTTTTTTTCTATACCAAGTGTGTCCAGCATTCGTTGATAGCGTTTACTTTTTCAGTATAATCAACCTATTTTCGTTAAATCAGGTATTATATTGATCTTTGAGGGGGAAGGAATTGACCGTTTGGCGATTATCCCTTCACCGCTCCTTGCGTAATTCCCTCAATGATGTACTTCTGCATGGCCAGGAAGAACAGAATGACTGGCATGATCCCCAGCACCAGCGCCGGGAGGGCCAAGTCCCACTGCTTGGTATACTGCCCAAAAAAGGCAAAAGTAGCAATTGGAATCGTCCGAAGCTCGGCAGACTGCAGAATCAGGGATGGCAGCAGGTAGTCATTCCATATCCACAAGGTGTTCAGGATGATCACCGTCACGAACATCGGCTTCATCAGCGGGAAAACCACCCGGAAGAATACGCCGTACCCGCTGGAGCCATCCACGGTTGCGGCTTCCTCGATCTCCATCGGGATCGATTTCACGAAGCCATGGAACAGGAATACGCTCAGCGGAACCCCGAAGCCCAGGTAACAGATAATCAGTCCGTACAAGCTGTTGTTAATGCCGAGCGTTGCCGTTACTTTCACGAGCGGAATCATGATCGATTGGAACGGAATGACCATCGCCGCCACAAACAGCGCAAACATGATTTGGTTAAAACGCGTGTTGCGGCGAACCATCTGGTAAGCGGTCATGGCGCTTAACATCGCCAGCAGCAGGTTGCTCGCCACCGTAACGACCAGCGAATTCCAGAACGCCTGCGGGAAGTTGGTAATGTCCCACGCCCGTGAATAGTTGCTCCATTCGAACGTGGTCGGAAGCCCCGCCGAATCGGTTAACAGCTCGCCGAAGGTTTTGACGGAGTTCACGAACAGGAAGTAGAACGGAACCAGGAAGAGCAATGCCAAGATGACCATAATGATCTCGGTGGCCATGGTGTTCAGCCGGTATTTTCTTGTAGTCTCCATTAGGCTTCAACCTCCTTGCTCTTCGTGAATCGGACTTGCAGGCTTGTGATGATGGCAACCACGATGAAGAATATGACCGCCTTCGCCGTTCCGAGTCCGAGACGGTTATTCGTATAGGCCTCGTTGTAAATATTCATGGCCACCGACTCGGTCGAGCCGAACGGGCCGCCTTTGGTCAGGGATAGGTTCAAGTCAAACATTTTGAAGGACCAGGAAATCGCCAGGAACAAACATACCGTAACCGCCGGCATGACAAGCGGGATGATAATGGACCGCAGTACCTGCCCTCTGCTCGCCCCGTCGATTTCGGCAGCCTCCAGAATATCCTTTGGCACATTGTTAAGCGAGGAGATATAGATGACCATCAGGTACCCCGCCGTCTGCCATACGAAAACGATTACAATTGCCCAAAAGGCAGTTCCCTTTGTGCCGAGCCAAGGCAGGTTAAAGAATCCGAGGTTCGTGGCATTGCCGATCGCCGCAAACCCTTTGACAAAGATAAACTGCCAGATGAAACCGAGCAGCAAGCCGCCGATGACGTTTGGCATGAAGAAGATCGTCCGCAGCACGTTGCGTGTCTTCAAAGGCTTTGTCAAAAAGTACGCCAGAATAAATCCTAGAAGATTCGTAAGGATGACGCCAAGCACCGTAAACCGGGTCGTAAACCAGAAAGCATCCCGGAATTTATCATCGTTGGTAAAGATGGTAACAAAATTATCAAAGCCGACAAAGTCGATTTTGCTTGACACGCCATTCCAGTTCGTGAAGGAATAATAAAGACCCAGGAGGAACGGAATGATCATGATGAGGATGAAAAATATGGTGGACGGCCCCACGAAAAGAAACTGCTGCAGCAGCGCCGAAGATTTTTTTCGATTCATCCCTTGATCTCCCCTTTTCGTTAAGTTGTTGTATGATGTACAGCTATTATGCGGTAACCTGTAAACAATAAACACGGAGAATCATGAACCGTTAGGTGTAAAATATTGACCATACGCGCTTATGCCCATTCGATAATTCCGAGGTGATCCTTCATGAAATATCGCAGCATCCAGACCCGGCTGATCACGTTCATGCTCGCCGTCACGACCATTCCGCTCCTGCTCTCGTTAATCATCACGTTTACGCATACCCGCGAGTCCGTGAAGGAGCAGACGGTGAACGAAAATGTACGGCTGATCTATCAAGGAGCGACCAATCTGATGAACTATCTGCGCGGCATCGACCGCGCGTCGCTGTCCGTTTATTCGGATCCCCATTTTTTGCGCAACCTTGCCCTGGATCCCGATAACCACCGGGTCGTAGCCGAGCTGTATGCCACCTTGCAGGCCATCCAAACGGGCACGCAGGACGTTCACCAGATTTATCTGCACAATCAATTGACGGGACAATCCACCCAGATATCCAGCAATCTGCCAAGAAGGGAATTCCGGCAGGCTTCGTACCGCAAAATAGAAGAGTTCGGCGAAGGCAATACAGCCATCGAGCCCGTCCATCAGGTGCATAGTTACGGGTTCCCTCCGCGGCCCGCGGACATCCTGGATTTTGAGGTGATCACCTTCTACCGATCCATCACAAACGTGCCTGCGCCGGACCAATATGCCCTCATGGCCATTGACGTGAAACTCGACAGTATCTTGGCCATATGCGATCAGCTTTATGCTAAAGGGGAAGAGGCGCTATACTTGATTGATAGCAGCGGCAGCATCATATACGGTCCGGATCCGCAGCAGAGAGGTCAAGCACTGGACGATCCTGAGCTTATGGACGTCATCGCTCAAGCGGAAAGAGGATATTATGACGGCGAGGATGCGATGATTGTCTATGAGAAGCTCGATTTGCCTTACGCACCCTGGACGCTCGTAAAACAAATTCCGCACCAAACGCTGTACAAACATTCGACGGAATTAACGAGCATTAACGCGATTATTGCGATATTGGCGCTATTCATTGTCATATTCGGCACATTATGGATATCGATTCGAATCACAAAACCCATTAAACAGCTCACAACCTATATGAATCAGGTGAAAACCGGGCGGCTCGACGTGAATATCGACGTGACAAGCCCGGATGAGATCGGCATTCTGTCCCGACGCTTCCGAACGATGATGGATACCATCAACAACCTGATCCTGCGCGAGTATCGGCTGGAAATCGCCAATAAAACCAACCAACTGAAGGCGCTCCAGGCCCAGATCGATCCGCATTTTCTGTACAATACGCTCCAGTCCATCGGCACCTTGGCCCTGCAGCACAACGTGCCGAGGATTTATTCCCTGCTCTCTTCGCTGGCGAATATGATGCGCTACAATATGCGTAACAGCGAGGGCAAAGTGACGCTTCAGGATGAGATCAACCATGTTCGGCTGTACCTTGAGCTGCAGAAACAGCGGTTCCGCGATCAGCTGGAAATCATCTGGGATGTGGATCCGGAGAGCCTCACGGCCCCGGTTCCGAAGATGATCCTGCAGCCGATCGTTGAGAATTATTTCAAGCATGGCATGAACACGCACGCCGGCGTCGGCCGCATCTCCATCTCCACCCGCATCGCGGAGGATGGCCGCTTAATCGTTGTCATTGAGAATAACGGGGCTTCCATCGAGGAGGCAGAGCTTGCCTCGATCCGCGGCAAACTTGAGACGGCCTTTCAACATCCTGACCGAAACGATGCCGGCGAAGATTCCATCGGGCTGTTGAACGTATTCATGAGGTTGAACCTGTACTCCAACAATCATGCTGAATTAACCATAGAGAATGCAGAGCCCCACGGCGTCAAGGTTACGCTCGATATCAAACCACGGGAGAGTGAACACTAGAATGAGAGTATTGATCGTAGATGACGAGCAGCACGTTCGGGAAGCTATAGGGCTTCTGGCAGACTGGGAACGGCATGGCATAACGGAGATCGACCAGGCCGCCGACGGCGAGGAAGCGGTACGGCTTATCGAGGAGAAGAAGCCGCAGATTGTCATGACCGACATGCGGATGCCCCGCAAAAACGGACTTGAGCTGCTGACCTGGCTGCATGCCACGAAACCGGATATTAAAGTGCTTGTCATCAGCGGATACGATGATTTTGAATATGTGCGCCATACCATCCGTTCGGGAGGCATCGATTATATTCTCAAGCCCGTGGATCCGGACAGCTTGAACGAGGCGCTGGCCAAAGCGGTTGAAACCTGGCGGCTTGAGGAAGAGAAACGGCGGCATATGACCAATCAAAATATTGAAATGAATCAGATGACCCCATTCTATATGGACCGCCTGCTCTCGGATCTTGTGAACGGTTACGGCAGCAGGGAAAACGTCGTCTCTCAATTGCGGAAACGGATGACGCTGCCCGAAACCGGCATGGCTTGCAACGTTGCCGTGCTCCGCGATGATCAATTTGACGAAGCTTTGCTGTCCAAATTCCGCAATAGGCGGCATCTGCTGAGCTTCACCCTCATCAACATTTGCAATGAGCTGTTGAAGGATCGCGGAGTAGCCTTCCGACATATCGACAAGCCCGGAGAAATCATCCTGCTCTGTTGGAATCCACGTCTTCCCTTTAACGACCTGCTGGATCGAATCAATGACGGGTTCTTCTCCACCCTTCGCAGGCGGGGCCATTTCGGCGCCGCCGAAGCGGGCGCTTTTCCCCAAGATTTGCCCAAGGCTTATTCGACTGCAGTCCAAGCCCTGTGCAGCCGTAATTTATTGACCGGCAAGTCCCACATCCATCGTGAGCGCGCCGTCGAAAGCGAGGGCTCGCGCACCCTGCGCCTCTCCTCCTACGAGGAGGAATTCAAGCTGGCTGCACTCAGCGGGAGCAAGGAGCGCATCGAGGCGGCCACGGAAGAGTGGCTGCAGGAGGTTCGCGAGAGGGATCTTGTGTCGCCGGAGCATCTGATGAGGTGGAATTCGGAATGGGACTGGATTCAGTATCATTGGACGGAAAATGAAGTGAAGAGCACGCAGGAGCCCGTCGAGGACGCTGAAATTTCGCAGGACCTTCCCTCTGCGCTCCCTTACAGCGAGGATGGCATGATTTGCTGGGACCGCTGGCGCGAACAGATCAGCGGTAGACTCTACGCGGCATCCCGGGTCCTTACCCAGATCCATTCGAAGGACAATCACATCATTCATGACATAGCCCAATATTTGGAACAGCACTATCATGATGAGATTTCGCTGCAGCAGATCGCAGGCAAGTTCTTTCTTAGCAGGGAGTACATTTCCCGTAAATTCAAGCAGGAATTCGGCGTGACGTTATCGGATTTCCTCGGGCGGATTCGAATCGAGAAAGCCAAAACGCTGCTGCTCAATCCCCAAATTCGGATTGCCCAGATCGCGGAGATGGTCGGTTACCAGGACGAGAAATATTTTAGCAAAGTGTTCAAGAAGATGGAGGGTTTCACGCCGAACGAATATCGCAAGAAGCATATGAATTAAGAAGACTAGAACCCCCTTCTTTTAGCTGCTGGCTCGATATCCAAACTTTTGGGTATATTCTATATAGTCCAGACTGATTTCAGGAGGAGATTGTATGTACCGTACGAACCCGTACCGCTGGTGGAATCTGCTGTTCTTCCTCGGGGTTATCACCGTGAACGTGTTATCGGGCATGCTGCCGCTGGGCGGCAGAACGACCGGGGAGATATCGGATATGTATTATACGGCGATCACTCCCGCTGGGTATGCCTTTTCCATATGGTCCGTCATCTATGTGCTGCTGCTCTTTTTTGTCATCTACCAGCTGCGCCGCGATTCCGGAAACCGGGATTCCGTCAAATTCATCGGTCCATGGTTTATTCTCAGCTGCGTATTCAATATGGCATGGCTTGTACTATGGCACTATTTGTATATTGAATGGTCTGTCGTTGTGATGTTATTGCTGCTGCTGACCCTATGGGTTCTATATGTGCGCACGCATGCGATAGACTATCCGACGAACGGCGAGAGATTCTGCCTGAAGCTGCCGTTCAGCCTATATATCGGCTGGGTGTGCCCTGCCTTTATCGTCAATGTCGGGATCGTGTTCCAGAAGAATGGCTGGAGCCTCTTCGGGCTGCGCGAGTCCGCTTTGGGTATCGCCCTGCTCTGCGTAGGCGCTTTGCTCGCCATCCTGATCGGACTGCGATACCGGGACGGCATCGTACCGCTGGTCTTCACCTGGGCTTACATCGCCATCGCCGCCGAGCATCGGGAGACCGACAGTATTTTAATGACCGCCTTCGTGCTCTCGATCGTCTTGTTTGTATTTGCCATATGGCTCTTCTTCACGCGCAACCGGAGACGATCCCGGTATTAAAGCGCGGATTCATCGGCTCGTCCTTCAGAATCTTCATCGAAAGGATTTAGAACAAGCAAAAGGAGCTTTGCCGACGCAGGCAAAGCTCCTTGTACGTTCATGTCGTTTAATTCTTAACGGCTATAACCTCGATCTCTACCAATCCGTCCTTCGGCAGACGAGCAACCTCCACGGCACTGCGCGCAGGATACGGCTCGGAGAAGAAACTGCCGTACACTTCGTTCACCGCCGCGAAATCGTTCATATCCTTCAGGAATACCGTGGTTTTAACCACTTGATCCAGGCTTGTCCCGGCAGCTTCGAGAATTGCCTTGACATTGCTGAGCGAAAGCTTCGCTTGTTCCTGGACCCCTTCACCGAATTCTCCTGTTTCCGGATTCAATCCCAGCTGGCCTGAAGTATATACGAATCCGTTGATTTCTACAGCTTGGCTGTATGGTCCGATGGCTCCCGGGGCTTTGTCGGTCGATATGATATGTTTACTCATGATATATCACCCTTTCTATGTATTCCTATCTGTGTACATTGTAATCCGCTGCGGGTTCTCTGGCAAATTTAATCAGCGGCCTCGCCTAGAACATGCATCACTTCATTGGTGTATACATGATGGCCTTTTATATCCGTTAGACCGATGTTCACCATCGACCTGGCGACCTTCTGCGCCGGAATGGCCCGGTATGGGGCAAGCTTCGGACTCCTGAAGGCAAAGTCGAGGGAAGTCATCAGAAGCGAAGCCGCCCGCTCCCCAAACCGCCGTTCGGTTCTATCCCCCAGCAATAATGACGGCCTGAACAGATGCAGTCCCCGGAAACCGATTCCGGCCAATTGCTCTTCAACCTCTCCCTTGGTGCGAAGATAGAAATTGCGCACCTTCGGATTGGCACCTACGGAGCTGACCGCCATAAATTGCCTCACCCCGTTCTGCTTGGCCAGCTCTGCCGTCTTGATGACATAGTCCACATCCACTTTACGGAACTGCTGCTGGGACCCCGCTTTCCTGATCGTGGTCCCCAGACAGCAGTACACGCTATGGACGCCGGAAAAAGCGTCGCCGTATCGTTCCAACTGATCCCACTCCACCAGGATGGGCAGCAGCTTGGGATGTGTGACATCCGGGAGTCTTCGCACCAGCACGCGAACCTCGTCAAGCTCCCCGCGGCCCAGCAGCTCGTCGGTCACCGAACGCCCCACAAGCCCCGTGGCCCCGACTACGAGTGCAACCATTCCCAACGAAACCCCTCCTTTTCGTTCATCATATGAAATATCCATGACATGAAAGACATCGGCTGCCTGCCGTTCTTCTAAGCGGTACGAAGCACTCTCCGTCCCACCGTCAAAGCAATCAACACCATCAGCACGCCCACCGCTGTTTGAAAACCATATCGGGAGACCCAGTCGGGCGCATGTGCAATCCCTTTGAATATGAGACCGCCCAGCATGGGTCCGAGAAAAGAAGCAAACCCCGTGATGGAGGAGTATACGGCAATGAACATCGGCCGTTCGCTTTTCGGCGTATCTCCGATCATGAAGTTAAAGGCAAGCTGGTTAAAGCCGCCTACGCCGGCACCAAGCAGCATATGCGATAACAGCAGCACCGGGATCACGGGCAGGACGGACAGCAAGCCCCATGTCAAGCACGACCCCGCAATCAGCGGCAATGTCCAATAGAGCAAGGTTCTGTTGCTGAAACGCGCATTCAAATTCCCCCATACGTAGAAGCCGATCATCATGATCACGGTCTGCACAACGGTCATGATGGATACGATCGAATACGAAATATGCAGAACGTCCAGCATGGCGTACGAGTAGAGCGGAACAATCAACGTCTGCAGAAAGAGCCAGCCAGCCAGAAACAGCGTAGATTTGATAAACGTGGTATCCGACAGCGGCTTGCGGATCATCGCCCTAAACTGACGCTCGCTCGAATGCTCGAAGGGAGGATCAGGATACAAGAAGAACATGGATAAGTTCGCAGCGATGGCAATCCAAGAAATCATAAACAGAATCAGGAAGCCCCCGCCGCCGGGGTAACGGTCCAGGATGATCCCGCCAACAAACAGGGTCAGGGCTCCGAGCGCATTCAGGATGGTATTGCGTATGCCGAAATAACGTCCCCGCACTTTGGCCGGCACCATGTCGCTTATCAGCGAGGTCCACAGCATGCCGGATACGGTATTGGCAATAAAGGCGCCCATATAAAGGATCATAAACACCGGAACCCACCATCGTTCCGGGAAAATAAACGGGATCAGGCCCGTAGCCCCCCACAATATGCGGTGCATAAAGGTAAACACAATCATTGCTTTCTTGCGGTACTGCAAGCGCTGGATTAGGTACGCAACCAGAATCTGAAGCACGTTGAACAGCGTGGTGACGGCCAGAACAAAACCAACCTCACTGGATTCCGCGCCTAAGTACAATAAGTACCCTGTCAAGAAGGGACCGCCCAGCAGCGTCTGCAAAATGATCGCCGGAACCCCTTCCCATGTGGCCGTCATCAAATGTTTGCGTTGATGCGAAACCTGTTTGCGTGGCTTGTGAATAACCTGGACAGCCTTGATGTTGATACACTCCTTCGATGTCTTCAAATGGGCTGATCAAACTTCCTTTTGACCTCATTCTACACCGCATCGGACCCAAGTCAATATGACTTTTGAAATATAAAACTCACATGAATTTCTCATTGCATATTAGCTGGACAGCCAGGCTTAAAGAGTCAAAAAAAAGAGCGCAAATCAGGCTCGATTTGCACTCTTTCTCCATGCGGTTATGAAACTGGCCAGCGGTTTCCATTCCCTGCCGAGCCAGCCGGAGGACTCGGAAGATTCCTCCGCCATGAGGCCCGCAGCGGGCGCTGCCGCCTGCTGACTGTCCGTGACAGGGAGAATCTCCTCGTTCGTCATCTCGTAGTATCCCAAATGATAGGTGCTGACCATATCTCCGTGTAAGGTAAACACCTTGCCGTCACGAATATCGATCACCTTGCCGGTCACAACACGGGATTCCAACATGATTCGTACTGCCTCCCTTATCGTCTTGTGGACTAGTCGCGGTATCTTGCACTCCAATCCGTATATTCGCGCTCTGCCGCATCCTTCGTATGCCCGTAGCGTTCCTGCAGCTTGCCAACCAATTTATCTTTCTCGCCGTCGATCACATCAAGATCGTCATCCGTCAATTTGCCCCATTGCTTCTTCGCTTCACCCTTCATCTGCTTCCATTTCCCTTTAAATACGTTGCTATCCATAAGTATCAGCTCCTCTTAGCGTAATGGATGATGAATTGTATCATTGCCTGTACTTGTGTATACCCGCCAGGAGTTTCTCTGAATCCTGGCAAACGATGACAACGGGGAGTTCCGCTCTCGAACCATACCTCAAGCGACGCATGTAAAAAGCTGCCGCCGTGGACTTCAATCATCCGTGGCAGCAGCTTGGATTGTACAGAGATATCCATTTTCATAGCATAAGGGAGAAATTAAACTTCCCTATCAGCCTTTCAGTTTGATGACGGCTCCCTCCCTTTCCCTTTCCCTTTCCCTCTCCTTATCCTTCTCCTCCTCTTTATCCTCGCCAACCAGCTCTCTGGCGGAGGCTTTGAATTCGGACAATGTGCGGCCCACCGCCCGGCCGAGCTCGGGCAGCTTGGAAGGTCCGAACAGAATGAGCACGACAATCAAGATCATCATCAATCCGACAAAACCGACATTTTGGAACATAGAACCCAACTCCTTTAATATGTGATGGTAACGGTTCATGTTGAAAGCCAACGGCCATTCGATCCACCGCTGCGAACGAGAACAACTTACTTTTTCTTTTCCTTATTCGGGTATACGGCTACGGCCTCAATCTCAATCAACCAATCGGCATTCACAAGACCGGCAACTCCCACGGTGGAACGCGCAGGCTTAACCGGATTCTCCTTCGTATTAAAGAATTGGGCGTATGCGTCAAACCAGCCGGTATAATCAAAGGTCCCGTTCTTCGCTGCATCCGGGGTCAGGTACACTCTCAAATAGACGACATCCTTCATCGTCAATCCCTGCTCCTTCAGCTGCTTCTCGATTTCCTTCAGGATGCCGATCCCCTGGGTTTTCGTATCCCCATAGCGTTCATACACCGTTTTGCCGTCCTTGTTCAACAATGGCGGAACCGTCCCGCTCGTATAGAGATAAGAGGAACCCTCCGGCACGACTACCCCGCTGGAGATCGAGGATGTAGGACTGCCGTAAAATTTGGGGGCCGGCAAAGCTTTGGCCGGCTTCTTATGGGCAGAAGCACCGTCGGCATATGCGGTTACGCTTACGGCACTGAACAGCATGGCGAGTGCCAGGAACGTCTTCAGTTTATTTTTCATGGGTTATGGACTCCCTTCTCCATTATGATTTCATGACGCGTTGATGGATATCGGTTACGACCTCGCGGGCGGATTCGATGGCGCCTGCCTGCCAGGCCGTAATGTAGCTGATATGCTCCCCTGCCAGGTAAATGCGGTTATCCGGCTTGCAGAGGGTCGGGTAGTAGGTTTTCCTATCATTGGCGGAATAGGATACCCAGCCTCCCTCCTGGTATTTGGTCTTCTTCCAGTCGATCGAGAAGGAGGCCTCGAACTCCTTCGGATACTGCGGATGGATCTTGGCCCCCTGCGTCAATGCCAGTTTCTCGCGCTCGGCATACGACATGCTGCCGAGTTTATCGGCGATGCCCCCGTACGCATAATAGCCGAGCAGGATCCCCTTCTTCCCGAAATAGTCTGTCGGCGGATAGTAGATTTGCGTAATGTCCATATTCGTCAAGCTGCTGCCGCCGTACAGATACTCGTCCTCTTCCCAGAAACGGCGCTTGAACTGCAAACCGATTTTACCTGCGGAGGCGTAGCCCACGCTGCCGATGGCTTTGGACATCTCCGGCGAGAAGTCGGCGGGGATCTTCTTCAGTACCGTCAGCGGTATGGTGCAGATGCAGTAATCGCCGCGGAGTTCCTGCTCTCTGCCGGAATGGCCGTCCACATACACAATCCGCACGCCGGAGGAGGACTGGCGAATTTCCTTCACCTCGGCCCGGTACTTGATTCGGCTGCCTACCCGTTTCTCGAATGCCTTGATGATGGCGTCCATGCCGCCTACGGGGTGAAACATCATCATCTGCTGGTCGTAACCGTATTCGTTGCTGAAATATTTGCCGAAGCCGGAATTGATGATGGCCTTTAAATCGAACGGATCGCGGAGCACGCCGGCATCCAGGCGGCTTCCCGGTTCATCCTTATACCCGCCGCGCTCCGATCCCTTGTAGAACAGGTCCGGATTCAGATCGCCTTCGGCCTTCAGATAATCCACCAGCTTCAGCTTCTCTTCCGCCGTCAGCGGCAGATCCAGCGCATTTTGATTCACGGCTTTGGCCAGCATCTCGGCCACGTAACCGCGTACGTCGGCTTTGGCTGCACGCTTGGGGACGCGCTGTCCGGACAAAGCCCCCACATTCTCGTTATAGTAATAGCCACTCTCGTTCACGTTGTTGAAGGGCTCGATGGCTACGCCAAACTTCTTGCAATAATCCAGCGTGACGTGAAGCTGGGGAATCCGCATCGGGCCTGCATTGAAATACAGTCCGTTATCAAAACGGGAAGTCTGACGGCCGGATCCGATCTCCGACACGGAGGTTCCTTTGCGTATCGTCCAGTTACGCCCGCCGGCAAAGCTTTTTGCCTCCAATATCGTGCAGTCGTAACCTGCCAGACCAAGCTCATACGCTGCCGTCAGGCCCGCGATCCCTGCGCCGAGAATAACAATCTTCTTGCCGCCCCGGCCGCTGAGATGCAGATCATTCTTTCCGGGTGGAGTATATTCCGCGGCTTTCAACGTTTCCGGCGTAAGGAGCCCCATCGTACCCATCAAGCTGAAGACGGCGACAGATCCGCCCACCTTGCCAACGGTCGTCAGAAATTGTCTCCGGGTCATCTCTTTTGGTTGTTCTTTTGTAGCCACCCTCGTTCACTCCTTCGCTAGTTTGGGATTGGATTGGATTCATGAGCCGATCTTAGCAGAGAAAACAAGGTTTGACTTAAAATATGTTATAATTCCTAACATAGTTTTTTATTTTTGAAAAATGATTGCTTTTTCACCTTCTTTTTCATAAAATCATGTCATAAATCCTTCCAAATGGAATGGTTCCACCCAAATTATTACCGTTTTATCTTCTTTGGTTTTAATCCCAAGCCATTAACAAAAGCTCAGGGTTAACAATACTTACATAGGAGGTAAAGAGCATGGAGAGTAAGGTGATGAGTATTGGGGTTGTTTGCGAACTGACCGGATTGACGGAAAGGCAAATCCGGTATTACGAGGAACGCAAGCTCATATTTCCGGAGCGTACGAAGGGAGGGAACCGAAAATATTCTTTTGAGGATGTGAAGAGCATTCAGGAAATCCATCAAAAAATGCAGGAGGGATTTAATACGTTTGAACTGAAGGAATTGAATAAGTCGAAAAAGCAGCGCTGCACGCCTATCTTCCGATGATAACCAAAGGAGTGACGAAGTCTATGGAGTTCAAGAATACCATGACGCTGCTCGAGCACATCGCCGAACTTAGAAAGCGAATCCTTCTTGTAGCCGCCGTCTTTCTCCTAAGCATGGCGGCAGGCCTATTCGCTGCACCCCATGTGTTAACCATGTTAAAGCATCATTCGCCGGCCTTTCAGGTAACCTGGAACGTATTCTCGCCCTGGGACGGACTCCGCATCTACATGAGCATCAGCATCGTATTGTCTCTGCTTCCTACCTTGCCGTTCGCCCTGCACCAAATCTGGCTGTTTGTCAATCAGGGACTGAACGGCCGCGAGCAGAAAGCGGCCCTTCGGTTGGTCCCCTTCTCCGCGTTATGTTTTCTCATAGGGGTCGCGTTTGCGTACTTTGTCGTTTTTCCGATGAGCCTCGCTTTTACGACGGGAATCAACAGTCAGATGGACCTCGTCGAGACGTACGGCGTCGCCCAGTACTTCGGTTTCATGTTCAATATCATCATCCCGCTGTCTCTTGCCTTCGAGCTGCCTGTCATCGTCCTGTTTCTGACGCGAATAGGAATATTAAGCCCGGCTCTCCTGCATACCATGAGGCGCTACGCCTACGTCGTTCTGGTTATCGTTGCGGCGCTGATCTCGCCGCCTGACCTCGTATCCCACCTCATGGTTGCCGTCCCGCTCATCGGTCTGTATGAAATCAGCACATGGCTGGCAGGCTGGATGCATCGCAAGAGAGAGCATGCAGAGCATGAAGAAGGTACGGAAATCGATACGGCTCACCAGATGATCTGATATCCTTGTTTTTTCCATATCCACAAAAAAAGAGGCCGTATACCTGCATAGGTACGGCCTCTTACCTATTCATCAAAGAATCCGTGCAGCTGCGTTCCTTGGCTGGTCCCCCGCTAACGGATCGTAATGACCTTCTTCTCCGCTTTCATGTATTTCACGAACATGCCCGCATAATCGGGATCCCACTGGGTTCCCCTACCGGCTTCCAATATGCTCAATGCATCCGAAGATTTCATGCCGCTGCGGTACGGCCGATCCGACGTCATGGCATCATAGGCATCGGCCACCGCAATAATCCTGCCGAACAGCGGAATTTCCTTTCCCTTCAGCCCGTCAGGGTATCCGCCTCCGTCATAGCGCTCATGGTGGGAGCGCACCCCCTCCAGGTAAGGAGCCATCGCATCGGCAGGCTCGATTTGCAGCAGAATGTTCTCCCCTTGCGCCGGATGGGCCTTTACCTGATCGAACTCCTCTGCCGTCAGTTCCCCTTCCTTCAGCAAAATGTTGTCCCTGACCCCGATCTTGCCGATATCATGCAGCAATGCCGTCTTATGCAAAAGATCAACCTGTTCTTCGCTTAGTCCGGCCAGACGGCCGATCAACACCGAATATTCCGCTACCCGAAGCGAATGGCCGGCCGTGTATGGATCTCTGGCATCCAGCGCCGCTGCCAAAGCGGCAAAATAACTGTCCAGCAGCTTGCGATTCCGTTCCTCGCGCACCTGCAGCCCGCGGACCATCATATTAAAACCCGCGATCAAATTGGAAAATTCATCGGAGTAGAGATTGGAGGTCTGAATCAGACGGCCCTCCTTGATCTCATTCATCGCCCGGTACAGCTGACGGATGGGACGCTGCAAATCCTGGGTCAGGAGCCAGGCGCCGATATAAGCAAATCCGACCCCAAGCAGCAGTATAAATCCGGCCCAGCCCCAATACTGCTGGGCTACAATCTGACTAAGCCCCTCCAACCGGATCTGGACGGCCAAACTGAACAGAAATAGCGGAAAGGTGCCGATCAGCATCGTGCTCAGCAGAAATTTCGTCCGAATCGCCATGAACACATGGCCTTCAAGAGAGAAATCCACGCCATAACGCGACAGCGCCTGCCGCCGAACTTCCTTGATCAAAGGGCGAACGGCGGCTATGGTCAGGAAGAATTCGATCATGGCGTGACAGCTGGCCAGCAGGACCGCCCCCAGGCAAGCCAGCCATATATAGAACGGCGGGAAATTCAGCTTCCCCTGCTCCATCATCCAAACGGTAAGCAGAATGGCCGGAAGCGACAAACCGAGCAGATGCGGTCCGAATATGCGATATACCGCCAAACGCGGCATGCGGTGAATGCTCAAATACGCTTTTTCCAACGTTTCCAAATCCGTATGGCCCTCATCAAATCCCGCGTGAATCGGCCGTAAATGGCGAAGAAAGACCGTCAGCTCCGAGGCGACCATCACCATGAACGAAACGGCCAATATGAGCACTAGACGCACGCCTTCCCGGGTGGGAATCTCCAGGGTCGTTACCATTAATACGCCACCCACAACAAGCACAGCTGCAATGGACCCGATCATATAGTTCCGGATTAGCTGTTTAAGAAAAGACTTATACAGTTGCATGGAACGCCTACTTTCATTAACGGATAATAAATATCGGCAAGGCATATGCAATCCGAACGTATTCGACATGATGCTACAAGTTTAAGAGCTCGGCAGCAGAATTTACAAGAAAAAACTGTTAATATGAATATCGTAGGATTTCAGGAAAAAATCAAGCGTTTTTGCATTTCATTCTAATATTCGTTTGAATAACTTTGCTTATTACAGGCAGCTGTGCTATAATAAATAATTGTTACACGAAGTTTAACCCCGTAAGTTCCTCGAAACATGGTTATTTACATCTCTGTTGAAGTGCAAATTCCTATTTTATGACCCTAAAAGTATGAGTTTTATGGAACGGTTTTCTGATTCACACTGGAGCGGTCATCGGAGCCGCAAGGACGAAAGAGAGGCAGGGCTTTTGTCGTTTTAGAAGCAAAGATTCTTGAAGAAACTTCAAATACGGAACCGACTGTGCAGCCGTAAAGGCGCCAGGGGTTAAATTTTATAAGCGCTATTAAGCGCACAATGAAGGACTCGGCCTTTGCCGGGTCCTTTTTCCATGGATACGCCGCCATTTCGATTCTTCGAATCCCAAAAGACCAGTGACAGCCGCCTAAACGGCTGCATATGATACCGGAGACGATCAGTATTCGGAAGGAGCGTGCAGTTTTGAAGAAAAAGAAAAAAAACTCGTCAACATCTTCTAACCAACCCTTCAGAGTTGACCCTAGTACCAGGGAACTCGACCTGTTGGGGCGGGGTAATGGACGCAGTCCTGAAAAAGAAAAAGAAACAGAGCAAGAAAAAGAAGCCCGCATTCTTTCAACCTTACCCCTCGCGGATCCGGAAGAGGATCTCATCGGCATTTTCGAATTAAAGCAACAAGAAAGAGAAGAAGTCATCAAACCATCCGTAATATCAGACGAAGCTATTTCTTTATCGACAGAGGTTACTGCATTTTCTGATGCCGTAACAGTAAATTCCGACTCCGCCGCGACTGCATCTGACCCCATAGCATTACCTTCTGCAGATTCCGTGACACTGTCTTCTACAGATTCTTCCACAACACTGTCTTCCGACCATTTGACGCTATCTTCCGATCCTCCCCTGCCGAACACGGAAATCGAGCCTGAGCAGTTGATTCTTGAAAAAGAAATGCCAGAAATTAAGGGAGCCTTTATATTTACAGAGGACATAGGTGAATATGCCATAACCGAGAACCGGATCGCCTCCAAGTCGGTTACGGCTTCCAAGCTTGCTCGTGGAGCGGTCGGTCCCGAAGCGCTGCAAGACTATAGCGTTTCCAGCCTTCATCTTGCAGACGAAGCCGTGACCTCAAGCAAAATTGCTCCATTGTCGGTCACGGGCGAGCATCTCATGGATGGAATCTTATCGACGCGCAAATTCAGGGACGGCTCGGTCAACGCAAGCAAAATCAAGGATGGCAGCATAACCACCCAAAAGCTGGCGGACCATGCCGTTGAAGGGAAGAAAATAGCTGACGGAGCTATTACAGCAAGGCATCTCGAGCAGCTGCTCGTATCAACGGAGCTGCTGGACGACCAATCTGTCATTGGAGAAAAAATCGCATCAAGCGCCGTAGAAACCCGGCATATTTCCAATGAGGCGATTCACACTTCCAAGCTTGCCGACAATGCCGTCACGTCATCCAAAATTCGCGACGGCGCCATCACCGGAAACAAAATAGCGGATAGCGCCGTAGACGGCTCCCATATACAGCAGAAATCCATTAACAGCGACCATCTCGTCAGCAGGGCCGTGACATCGGAGCATATTGCCAAGGGAAGCATCGGCCCCGACCAAATTGCTGTTAGAGGCATTGGCGCCGACCATATTCAGAATGGATCGCTGGGCGCCCGCCATCTGGAAGACGGTGCAATAGGGCCTGATCAGATTCAGCCTGGTTCCATCGGTCCCGAACAGATCGACATCAGCGCCGTGTCCACCCGTCACTTGAGCGATTCCAGTATAACGAGCTCCAAACTTGCCGATCAGTCAGTCCATACAGCCAAACTGGTCGAGCAGGCAGTTACGGCCTCAAAAATTGCTGATCAGAGTGTTCTCCCGAGTAAGATTGCCAATGAAGCTGTACAAACCCGTCATTTGGCTAAAGGGGCCGTAGAATCATCCCAAATCGCTTCGGAGGCTGTTCAAGCCCGGCATCTCTCTCAAGATGCAGTGAAAGCAAAACATATCGCAATCGGCAGCATCTTGCCACAGCACTTTGCTCCTGAAAGCGTGCTCGGTGCGGCAATCCATTCCAGAACGATTGGAGAGCAGCACATGGCCGACCGTTCCATCGCGAGACAGCATCTTCAGCGAGAATCGGTTGGGGAAGAACAGCTTGCACCCGAAAGTGTAACGGGCAGCAAGCTGGCGTTGGGCTCGGTTGGCGGCAGCATCATTAGGCAGAGTGGCGTGACTTCCAGCAATATCGCAAGCCAATCCATTCTGCAGCAGCATCTGGCAGCAGACAGCGTCGGAGCACATGCCATACAAGACGGGGCGATTCAGTCATCGCATTTGACCAACGGCTCGGTTGCCAGCTGCCATTTACAGACCGAGAGCGTAGGAACAGAAGCGCTTGGACGCGGAGCGGTAACGAGCGACAAAATTGCGGAAGGCAGCGTAATCGAATCTTCTATCGGCGAAGGGGTTATTGCACCTCGGCATCTGGCAGACCATGCTGTAACGTCCCTGAAACTGTCACCGGAAAGCGTGTCGACCGACAAGCTGGTGGATCTTTCCGTTACGTCATCCAAACTTGCCGAAGGCAGCATCACTGGTGACAAAATAGCATCCCAAGCCATCCGTTCCACCCACCTGTCAACCCATTCCGTCGCCAAGGACGCCATTCAGAATGGAGCCGTTACCTCAGACAAAATTGCCCAGCAGGCGGTTGAGGGAGTGCATCTTGGACTGGAATCCATCTTAGGCAAACATATCACCCAGGAAGCAATTCACGGCTACCATTTGAAAAAGAAGTCCATCACGCTAAACCATTTGGCTGACGAGAGCCGATCGCCCGATATGCTGTTTGCCGACGGAAGCATTCCAGGAGCGAAGCTTGAATCGCAATCGATTACGGAAGACCACCTCACCCCTTCATCTGTGTCGGGGACCGTATTGAAAACAAACGCCGTTAGCGGAGAAAAAATCAAACCGCTCTCCATCTCGGCAGTGCATCTGCAAGAAGCGAGCGTCCTATCGGACCATCTTGGTTTGGAAGTCGTCAAATCACAGCATATTGAGGATATCGCTGTAACCGATCGGCATATTGCGTCAGGCTCGATCAGCGCAAAGCATATCCAGAACGAAAGCATTGAATCATCGCACATCGCGAACGGTGCCGTTCTTTCCGAGCATATTGCCGGGGAATCGATCCATGGCGACCATCTCGGTGAAGGGGCTGTTGCATCCAAGCATGTAGAGTTATTCTCTATTCAAAGTCACCATCTCGCCCCTTACTCCGTCAACATGGCCCATCTGGCGGATCAGTCTGTCGGCCATGTCCACTTGCAACCGGATAGCGTTGGGGTTGATCAATTGCAGCCCGGGTCCGTCAAATCAAGGCAATTGGCAGAAGGTGCCGTTCTTCCTCATCACTTGCAGACGCAGAGTATCAACACGAAGCATATTGAAGCCGGTGCGATTACAACGGAGCTTATTCAGGATCACGGGGTTACGGGAGCAAAAATTGCCCATGGAACGATCACCGGCTCAAACATTGCGGCAGGTTCTCTGAACGGCTCCAAAATAGCCGAGGGCTCTATTGAAAGCCGACATCTCGGGCCGGACGCCTTTGATAACTTCAACCTGGCTAACGGCTCCGTTACGGGGAGCCAAATCGCCAAGGAAACCATCACAGGCGCGAACATTGCGGCTGGTGCTTTGAACGGGTCCCAGATTGCCAAGGGCTCTATCGAAAGCAAGCACCTTGCACCGGACGCTTTTGATAACTTCACTTTAGCCGAAAGCTCTGTAACAGGAAGCCAAATTGCTGAGGGAACCATCACCGGCGCGAACATCGCCGACGGCTCCTTAAACGGTTCGCAGATTGCCGAAGGCTCCATCGAGAGCCGGCACCTCGCACCGGATGCTTTCGACAACTTCACCTTAGGTAAAGGTTCTGTTACGGGAAGTCAAATTGCTGAAGGCACCATCACCGGCGCGAACGTAGCCGAGGGGTCCCTGAAAGGTTCGCAGATCGCCGAAGGCTCCATTGAAAGCCGCCACCTCGGTCCGGACGCTTTTGATAACTTCACCCTGGCCGGCGGATCTGTATCCGGAAGCAAATCGCTAAGGGAACCATCACGGGCGCGAACGTCGCCGACGGCTCACTGAACGGGGAGCAGATTGCCGACGGCTCCATCGAGAGCCGACACCTTGCACCGAATGCTTTTGACAACTTCACCTTAGGCGAGGGCTCTGTTACGGGAAATCAAATCGCTGAGGGAACCATCACCGGCA
>NZ_AEXS01000111.1:0-49468 GCF_000204455.1 Paenibacillus sp. HGF5
AGTTAGATGAAGTTTTTCTTGCGATATCAGGAAGATCATGCTTCGAAGTTATACTTTCTTATATCTAAACAAAAACGTTGATCGACGTACATTCACAGATGACAGAGATCGACGGGGGTTCCCCGCTTACTAAGATTGAACCCTCGTTAAATGCTATTAGCTGTCAGGCTGACGCCGCCGATTGCCGGATGCTAGCTCAAGGAGCGAAGCCCTCTCACTGCCAGGTTAGGCTCGCCGCTTCATTATGAATTTATGGTATGCTGTTCATGGAAATGATTTGATCGGGCTTTACCTTACCCTATCCCTATTTCAAGGAGGCGCAACAAGCGTGAACATTCCGCTGATACTACCTGAAGACCAACCCGTCCTGCTGCTCGACCGGACCGATAATTTATCGCATCAGGACGTGCTGTATCATTTTGCGCTGGACGAGCTATTATGCAGGCTAACCGGAGAAGGCGGGCCCGCCATCTGCCATCTATGGCGGCATCCGCGCGCCTTTGTCATGGGCGTGCGCGACAGTCGTCTGCCCGAGGCGCCTCAAGGGGAAGCCAACCTTCGCTACCTCGGCTATGACACCGCCGTGCGCCATTCGGGCGGTGCCGCGGTACCCTTGGACGCCGGCGTGGTGAACCTGTCCCTCATCCTCCCCTTTTCCTCCGCCGGACCGGCGCCAGATTTTCATCAAGACTTTGAGATCATGGTGGAGCTCATCCGGGAAGCCCTCCGGGACACCGGGCAAATGGTGGATACCGGCGAGATTGCCGGCGCCTTCTGCCCCGGAACGTTTGATCTAAGCATCGGCGGCCTCAAATTTTGCGGTATTGCCCAGCGGCGGCAGCGGAAAGCCTTCATCATCCAGGCTTTCATCATTGCCGAGGGTTCGGGCAGCGAGCGCGCCCGACTGGTTCGTTCCTTCTATGATATCGCAGCTGAAGGAGCCGATCCCAAGCAGTACCCTCTGGTAGAGGCCGACAGCACGGCCAGCCTCGAAGAGCTGACCAACATCGGCAGCGGCTTCGAAGCAGTGCGCCAATTTACGTCAGCCGTCAAAAAAGTCATTCGAGGATGGCAAGCAGGCAAGGATTTGGCCGAAGCAGCTTCCAGGTTTACGATGCCTGGGGACGAGGATATCCGCTTTATGGCTGATCAGATGCGTCAGCGGTATAACCTTAATTAAACATAATAAAGAACCATATAAGATGATTAATCAGTCCATATGGTTCTTTATACTGAAAGGGGAACCCCTTTCTTGCTATATCTTGATCCTCACTAAGTGTGGATCCTCCATCCTCAAAACGTTGCACCAGTCCAACACAAGCCCGTACCTATAAACTCCGCTTGTATTGCAGTACTGCCGGGAGCACGCAACAGTTCTTGCAGTTCATGCAGATATCCAAGAGACGAATAAACAAACTAATGGACACTAGATCCGTTATTTCGAAAAAAAAGCAACTTTCCCCGTACTTCCGGACTCAGAATCCGCTATCTACTATAAATACCACGATTAACAGCCATACTCTATGTAATAACGGATCTGGTGTCCTCATTTAACCCCAAACCAACCAATTGAGACGTAATAGCGGAACCTCTGTCCTCAAATCATGACAACAGTCAACACGCTCATGCAGCGCCTGGTATTCCGCGGACAAACAAACCTCGCCCTATCGATACAATACGTCCATCAATCCATTCGCGTCCTTCGATTCATTCTATCCGTTCGACACAGTAGGTTAATCGTTACAAATCGGTCGGACGGTCGGTCGATCCACACAATCCATCAATGCAATCCATCAATTCACCCTAAAGCCCAAATAACTGAATCTGTTCATTTTGGCACCATCAACTGGAAGTTAGGCAAGTTATTAAAACTAGAATCGTGTACCATACCTAGATTACTTTATTTTTACATTTCCACCATTCACCGATGATATTCCCATAACATTTCCCCTATAAACTTGTCCTGATGGCAATTTATACATTAGGGGTGGATAAGCTTGAATAAAACGATGGACCGCAAAACGTTTCTGTCTTATCTGGGTACGGGCGCAACCGCATTGGCAGCCGCTTCCGCAGGCTTAGGCGTATTGGAAGGAAAGGCTTCGGCCATGTCCGGAACCGCAAATCATCTGTTCGGATTCAAAACGAATCGGGTCAGCGGCTACTTCGAGCCAATCGAACCAACCAAAGCAGACCAGCTCGTCCTGCCTAAAAATTTTAAATATGATGTCATTGCGGCATTCGACGACGTAATCAATCCGGCTGGCGAAAAATTCGGCTCCGGCTGCGATTACAACGCATTTTTCCCGCTTAAGGGCTCCAATGTCCGCGGCCTCCTGGTCAACAATCATGAGTATTCCACCATCTTCTCGATCGGACCTGTGAAGGACGGGAAAATGACGGCGGATCAAATCCATAAAAACCTGTACTACCAAGGCATGTCGGTCATTGAGGTATACCGCGACGAGAAGGGCGTATGGAAAATGGACACCACCTCCACCCATGCCCGCCGCATCAACGGCTTCAGCAAATTCGATATCACCGGCCCGGCTAAGGGCATCCCTGCCCTGAAAGGCGCAACGACGGCTACCGGCACGTTTGCCAACTGCTCCGGCGGCGTGACGCTGTGGAACACGGTTTTATCTTGCGAGGAGAACTTCGAGGACACCGCGGCAGTCTCGAACCTTCCGGATACCCATTACGGCTGGGTGGTTGAGGTAGATCCGTTCGATAAATCCTTCTTGAAAAAGCATACCGCCCTCGGCAGATTCAATCATGAAAACACCGCCATGGGCCTTGCCGCAGACGGCCGGGTCGTTGTCTATATGGGCGACGACAAGAAGGATGCCTGCGTCTATAAATTCATCAGCAAGCACAAATACGATAAGAGCAAAGGGCGCGCCAACTCTGCGCTTCTGGAAGACGGAACCCTGTACGTCGCCAACCTCAAATCGGGTAAGTGGCAGCCGGTCACCCTTGAAGCCGTAGCCAAGGCCACTGCAGAAGATAAAGAGCTCCAGGCCAAATTCAAGTCCCAAGGGGACGTTGTGACTTACTGCCAGGAAGCTGCGCGTCTTGTCGGCGGAACGCCGACGGACCGTCCGGAAGACATCGAAATCTCGCCATTCGATAACACCGTGTTTGTCTGCCATACGAACAACGACAATCACGGCAACATCCATGGTCATATTACGCGTATCTTTGAAGCCGGCAACGATCTGGCCGCCATGGAGTTCGATTTCGAAATTTTTGCTGCCGGCGGACGCCAATCCGGATTCAGCTCGCCGGACAACCTGGCGTTCGACTCGAACGGCGACCTGTGGGTCGTGACGGACATCTCCAGCAGCAGCCAGAACAAAGGCGTTCACAAATCCTTTATGAACAACGGACTGTTCGTGATCCCAACAAGCGGGCCGGAACAAGGAACTGCGCTGCAATTCGCTTCCGGGCCGGTAGAGTCCGAGCTGACAGGCCCTTTCTTCACTCCCGACGAGCAGACGCTCTTCCTGTCCGTTCAACACCCGGGCGAGAATACGGAAGACCTCAGCAAACCAACCAGTACATGGCCTCACCGCTCCGGCGAAAAGATGGCACGCTGCGCAGTCGTGGCGATTAGCGGCTTCAAACTGGAATAATACCAATCGAAAGGAGCGAGGATCATGCCGTTTGGCAACATTGGAATCGGTGGTTTAATTCTTATTTTGATTATCGCACTCATCATATTCGGTCCCTCCAAGCTTCCCGAGCTCGGTCGCGCTTTCGGGCGAACCTTAAGCGAATTTAAGGGCGCAACCCGCGGCTTGATGAACGGAGAGGACGAGAATGGGAAAAAAGACGATGCTCCGCAGACTGCTGCAGCGGTCGATAAGCAGCACAGCTAATCCGAACGACCAAAGCGCGATCGAGCATCTGGAAGAAATGCGGAAGCGCCTGATCCGCACGCTGATTGCGTTTCTGGTCGCGATGGTGGCCGCTTTCATCTACGTCGAGAAGATCTATCACTGGCTGGTACGCGGGATGGACGAGCAGCTCGTTCTGCTCGGTCCCTCCGAAGTAATGTGGGTGTATATGATCATTGCAGGCGTGGTGGCCGTTACCGTCACGCTTCCCATTGCCGCTTACCAAATATGGCGGTTCGTGCAGCCGGCGCTGCCGGACGGAACCCACCGCTCCGCCATGCTGCTCATTCCCGTCATCAGCGTGTTATTCATCGCCGGCATCTGCTTCGGATACTTCGTGCTGTTCCCGATGGTGCTGCAGTTCATGCAGCGAATGGCCGAAGGGGCCTTCCAAACGATGTATACCGCGCAAAAATACTTCACGTTCATGATTCATATGACCGTACCGTTCGGATTTCTGTTCGAAATGCCCGCCATCGTCGTTTTTCTGACGAAGCTCGGCATCGTGAATCCGCACCGGCTGGCCAAGATGCGCAAATCAGCCTACTTCCTGCTCTGCATCGTGGCCGTGACCATTACGCCGCCGGATATCATGTCCGATCTGATCGTGATCGTCCCGCTGTTCCTGCTGTATGAAATCAGCGTTTCGATCTCCAGATTTATCTATCGCAAGCAGCTGCAGCTCGCTCAAGCGGAGGGCAGCGCAACCTAATCCACGTCCGTTTCCCCCGAAGTTGGACGGAACCTTCAAGAACCCGTGACCAGACAGCCTAAGCAAGCAGGTTGTCGTGACCACGGGTTCTTTTTTATGTAAGATTGTCTTACATTATTTTTTGTTGAAATCTCATAAAATGATTGACACCTTCAAAAAAAACCATTAACTTTACTAATTAACAACGAATTCAACACCGCTTTGTCATTAAAATGTTATGAATCAGGAGGTGGAATGTTCTAAATCACTTAGGGATTGTCATACTCATGTTATTAATACTAACATTATTGTGGTTCAGTTCCTTGATAGTCTCTAAGATCGCATGGGAGATGCGAAAAAACGACGAATGGGGGAAATGATGAATGATGAAAAAACAAACCAAGATATTCAAACGCGTGATGTCCATGGCACTCCTGCTTGGATTGGCCATGAACAGCATAACCGCTGCCGCAGCTGAACGGTTTGCCTATGAGGAAATTACATTGAAGGAGCTTGAGAAGGGTTACGCGGAAGGAACGTTCAAGACCGAAGAGGTTGTGAAGGCCTACCTCGACCGGATCGGCATCTATGAATCCAATTACAATGCGTTCACCATGATGAATGCGGGCGCGCTTCAGGAAGCCCGCGAGGTTGACCGGCGCCGGTCGGCCGGCGAGAAGCTCGGCCCCCTTGCAGGTGTGCCGATTGTCATCAAGGAAGCCGTCGACGTCGCCGGCTTCCCGTCCACCTTCGGCTGGGCCCCGCTCAGCAAAGAGCTCGGCGGAATCGAGCTGATTCCGGAGAAGGACGCCCCCGTCGTTGCCCGCTTGAAGGCGGCTGGCGCCATTATACTGGGCAAGACCAATATCCCGGCATTCAGCTCCGACGGTACGCGCGCCAGCTCCAGCTGGGCTGGCGACACCTATAACGCCATCGATCGAAAGCTGGTTCCGGGCGCCAGCAGCTCCGGCACGGCGATGTCCATATCGGGCAACTTTGCCGTGCTCGGCATTGCCGAAGAAACCGGCGGATCGATCCAGAATCCGGCGGCTGCCCAAGCGCTGGTCGGCATCAAGCCAACCTTCGGATTGGTGCCGAATGCCGGGGTCGTGCCTCTCGCCGGAAGCACCAGAGACGTTGTCGGCCCGCATGCCCGTACGGTTCACGACGCCGCCGTCATGCTGGACGTCATCGCAGGCTATACGGCCGAGGATGCCAAGACCGTTGCATCGATCGGCAACATTCCCAAGAAAGGCTACACCTCCAAGCTGAATCCGTTGGCCCTCAAGAACAAACGCATCGGTCTCTATGGCCCGGGGTGGCTTGGCGAAGAGCTGACGGCGGAGACCCAGAAACTATATGACCGGGCCGTGAAGGAACTGGAGAGTCAGGGAGCCATCGTGGTTACCGATCCGTTCGCCGATACGGAATTCGCCGAATTCGCCAAGTCGTCAGGCTCCATCGGCATTGAATCGATCGTGTACGATATGGAGCAGTATCTGAAGCGCCTGGGTCCGAATGCCGCCATTCAGTCGGTGGATGAACTGATCGAGAAGACGGGCGAGACCCCATCGGCGCTCGCCAGGTACCCGGAAGCCTTGAGTAATCCTGGCGCCGTCCCTGATCTCTCAACATTCACGGATATCCGAACGAAGTATCTCCATATTTTTAACGACGTGCTGGATCAACACAAGCTGGATGCACTCGTCTTCCCTCAGATGTATAAGGAAACGCCGCTGCTTCACAGCGAAGACAAAATCGCCGACACTACCGTTCCCGAGATCAACATCGCGGGCGTTCCTCTCGTCACGGTGCCGGCTGGATATTATAAGAGCGGTTCTCCGTTCTCCATCGCCTTTGTCGGCAAAATGTGGAGCGAAGCCGACTTGCTCGGCATGGCCTACGACTACGAGCAGGCAACGAAGCATCGCGTTGCCCCAACGCTTGTCGCCAAGCCTTAATACCTGCCTGATCAGCCTAGCCCAAATCAACCGGAGCCGCAGCGGCTCCGGTTTTTCAAGCAACGTTGCAATGATAAGACATGCGCGTCCATAGAAGCCCGCCAATGGCCTATAACATCCATTACCTTCGTTATTTACATTGCGATTTTGAATTTTTGGCATGTTTCCAATTAATTTTAGTAATGATCCATTGATTTATTAGTCAAGTTCTCCTAGTATTTTCATTAGGAACATCCGGCGGGTAATCATGAAAGCTACAGCCTTGCCTTTATTTATGATAGCGCTATCAGACGGCGGAAAAGGTCAAACGTCTATCGACGTACCTTCGCAGATGATAGACTTATGCCCAGAGAAGATTTTCTTGCGATTATCGAATGGTTCAGCTTTGCTGTAAACGTATCATTCCATAATCTTAAAATACCGGGAGGTTGCAGATATGAAATGGAATCACTTCAAGTCCAAGCTTCTGCTTAAATACACACTGTCCTACATATCCATTTTCCTGATACCTCTTGTTATATTAACCATCATCATTTACCACAATGCCGTGGATACGCTCCGTTCCGAGATCGAGCAGACCAACGTCAATCAACTGACCCAGGCCAAAACCGTCATCGATGAGCGCATGAAGGAGTTGCAGGACATCGCGTTTCGGATTGCCTACGACGAGCAGCTGACCCGCTATTGGACCCACCATCCGTACTACAGCCGGGAATCCATCGGGGCCTTGGTCAAATACAAAGCCACTAGCTCCATCATCGATGAACTGTTCCTCTTCTTCCGCGGAGATAACAGCATTTACTCGTCTCAAGGCTTTGAGAACCTGAACGTCTTTACCGACCGCTACAAATTCAACAGCTGGAACGAAACGGAGATGGTCCGGGATTTAAACTCCGTTCAGATCCCGACCATGCGTCCGGCGGAACAAGTCGTGCAAGGGACCAAAACCCAGAATTCCATGCTGGCATACCTTGTGCCGATCGCACCCAACAATACGCCGGCTCACGGCACCGTCATGTACTTCATCCATGAATCCAATCTGACGGGATTGATCGACTCCATCCTCAGCGATTATCATGGGATGACTTATATTTTCGATAATTACGGACAAGTGCTGGCAGCCAATTACAAAGGCGAGACCATTACCGAGCAGGAGGTCAACGCGCTGTTCTCGCTTGAGCCGGGAACGCACAGCCTTTCGTTGAACCAGGAGCCCCATTCGGTTGTATCCGTCAAATCCGATGCGGGCTGGACTTACGTCACCGCGATGCCAAGCAACCAATTTTTCGGCCGCATCGTGCATATTCGCACTTTTATCGTTCTGGTATTCTCCTTCGTGGTGATGATGGGCACCATTCTGGCGATCATGCTGGCCCGCAGGCAATACCATCCGATTTCGGATTTGATGGAGTTCATTCGATTGAAGAATGATCCCGAACCGTCCACCCCCAGCAACGAGCTGGAATGGATCAAGAAGACGCTGCATGATTACAGCCAGCGCGTCGACCTTCAAGAGCCCTATGCGCGAAATCACATTCTGCTCATGCTGCTGAAGCACGGTCATACCGGGGAATTCCCCGCCGAGTATACGGAGAAGCTGGGCATCCGCTTCAGCCGATCCCACTATTTTGTCGTGACCATGGGCTGGGAGTCGCATGCCCTTCCCATCGGCGACAATCCGGAACGGCGGCCTGTCATGCAGCTGATGAACGATGTGGAGCTGACCGCTTTTTCCGCCTATGCTTATGGGGTGGAGCTGCCGCAGCCCGATCAGTTGGCCCTCATCGTCGGATTCGATGCGGAAACCGGCCATGAAGCGAGCCTTAACGCCCGCATGGAGCCCATCGCCCTGGCGCTGCAATCGATCGCGGCCGAGCACACGGGCGTCTCTCCCGCGATCGGGGTAGGCAACCGCTACAGCTATCCGGAACAGCTGAATCAGTCCTTCATCGAGGCAACGACCGCCCTGGAAGCATCCATGCTGCATGGACAGGGGAGCAGCACCTTCTTTAACGCTCTTTCAGGCTCCGGTGCGCAGGATTCCTCCTTCTGGGTCCCTAAGGATGTGCTGCTGAAGCTGGTACAAAGCTTGAAGCAGGGCAGCTACGACGTGGCGGTTCAGATGGTATCCACCGCATTGAATAACCTGAAGGCGGAAATGCCGTCCGTACCGCTGCTGCGCTGCATATGCTTTGATATTCTCAACACGATGCTGAAGACGGCTTCGGAGCTCGGCATCCATCATGTGGTCAATCAGCTGCCGCGCGTTACTTCCTATGACTCGCTGGAGGATTTGGAGAAGAAGCTGGCAGGCCTTGCCGCCGAAATCTGCGCCCATGTCGAGGCGAAGAGCGAGACGGAAGAAAGCTCCCTGATGGACGAAATCGTCGCTTACATCGATGCCAATTTCACGGATTATGACCTGAGTCTCGGCACGATTTCGTCCAAGTTCTCCATCTCCTCGTCGTATTTCAGCCGCTCCTTCAAAGAGAAGATCGGCATGAACTTTACGCAGTACATCTGGCAGAAACGGATGGACGAGGTCATCCGGCAGCTGCTCCACACATCCGACCCGTTAAAGGATATCATTACGCGGGTCGGTTACCTGGATACACCGAACTTCATCCGCAAATTCAAGAAAGAGACGGGTTACACGCCGGGCCAATACCGTAAAATGCACAGTCCCAACGCAGCCGATTCCACGGACGATGACGACGAGGAGTGCATCGGGTAACGGTTTCGGACGTCGGCGCCGAGGAGGCCGTCGGATTATGGTTTCATACGTCGCGCCGAGAAGCGCATCAGAGAACGGACTCAGACGATGACGTCAAGGAATGCGTCGAGTAACGGTTTGGCCGGTTAAATGAAAACCTCCCTTGGGCCCTAGGGTCCAAGGGAGGTTTTCGTATGTTTTAAGGCGCTATCAGCCATCCATCCGCCAGCATCTTCTATTTCCCGGCCGGGATGCTCTGAAGTCCTTGATGCATGGCCGTCAGCAGGCGACGGGTCGGGTCGCATCCGTATTCCCAGAACATGATCCCGGCCAAGCCTTGCTCCTTCACGTATTGGCATTTGCACTGAATCGATTCCTCATCGTCATAAGAAATCAGGCTGGTGCCATTAAACAGATACGGCGCACAAGCCTCCTCATCCCAATAACGGATGTAGCCGTTCTTGTTGATGTACTCGGCAGCCAGCTCCGCGAACGCCGGACCATAACCGCCCGTGCTGCCGGCCATTTGGTGAAGGCCGTTGTTCCGGTCCGGCACTTCATTCCATACGCGGGAATAGAATGCGGCACCGATGACGATCTTCTCCTTCGGGACGCCGGCTTGGACGAACAGGTTCACGGAAGCATCCGTGCTGATTCGGAACAGATCGCCGGTGGGCGTGTACAGATTCGTATGATGCCCGGTCAGGATCTGAAACCCGCCGCGCATGTCATAGGTCATCAATTGCACAAAATCCAGGTACTGCTGCACCTCCGCCATCTCCGTGCCGTCTACATAGTACTGGTCGGCCCCTGCAGCTATCGTAAGCAGGTAGTGACGCCCGTCTTGCGAGCCCTTGGCATCAAGAGCCTCCCGGATCGTCTTGAGCAGCAGGGTGAAATTCCGTTTATCGTCCGGACTTGACGCTATGCCGGCCTCCCCGTAGCAAGGATATTCCCAGTCCAGATCGATCCCGTCAAAAGGGTATTCCTCCAGCACCCGTATGGCGGATGCGGCCATGCGGCCCCTTCCCCCTTCAGTTGAGGCGGCTTCCGAGAAACCGCCCGCACTCCAGCCGCCAACGGACAGCAGCACCGTAAGATCCGGGTGATCCCGTTTGATGTTCCGGACAACCTCGCCATTCTTCAGATGCTCGGTCGTGATCTCATCGTTCTTGACATGGCCGAAGGCCACGTTCAGATGCGTCAGCTTCGTCAAATCCTCATGCGTCATGTCGGGAAGAGCCGAATCGACGGCGTATCCCGCCGCAATGTACTTCGTCATTACACTTCACTCCGATCCATTCTAGGGTTGTGATATCGCGGCTGCAATCTGCAGCGCTTCTTTCCCGGTGCCGATCTTGTATCCCGAAGCCGCATAACGGATCTGGTCCTGGCCGTCCAGGACGAACAAATGAGGGTAACCGGCTTCATGCGCGGCAGGATCCGGGATGAAGCCCGATAAGGAAGCATAACCGGAATCCCGCACGAATACCGTGCGTGCCGGCAGCTTGGGATAGCCGGCCGGATCAAAGGAAGCCGTCCATTCCGCTTCTCCGATTGCCAGCACAATCGGCAATCCCAGCTTGTTGAGCGGCTCAGCCAGCTCGCTCAGCTCGCGAAGCAGATGCTTGGTCGGCTCCCGCTCCGGTTCGATCCAGGCAGCGACGGCTCCTTCTGACCCCAACAGCCCCTTCAGAACGACCCCGGTTCCATCCAGCCGGGTCAAAACGCCGCCCGTCTCGAGCTTGCCCAGCACGGGAATGTCGACCGCCGTTTCCCGATAAGTCAGAGCTACCTCTACGGTATCATCCGCTCGCACGGTAAAGTACGTGAAGCGCACGCTTACCGTTCCGTCCTTCAGCCGGACGCCCGAAGTCAAGCGGTAAGAACCCGGCTCCACCTCATACGGCCCATCGTAAACATCGGTCATGCCATAAGGGTATACCAGCGTCTTGTACACACCATCTTCCAAGCGGGCGAAGGTAAAATTCTCGGCATAGGATGCGGTTGGCGCGTCCTTCGAGACCTTCGGGTCCCTAAGGAGCTGCAGTATCCCCCAGCTTGATCCCTCCTGGTTCCGATGGGAAGCCAGACGGAATACCGCATCTTCCCAACCGCCATCAGCTAGGTACTGCGGCTTCTGCTCGCTCGGATGCAGCCGGGCAGGAATTCCCAGACTGCGGCATACCGCCACGAACAGGATATCCAGCGACTGCTGGTCTCCCTTCATCAGGCTGTACGTGCCGGCCGGATTCCCCTTGCCCTTCAAGTTGGGAAGATCTTCATGATACGCATAGCCTTGCTCCAAATGACCGGCAAGCTTCGATGGATTTTCCCTGAACGCTTCTGCCTCCGCGGCCGTAAAGGCATGGTCGAATACGCGTCGATACGGAACCAGCATTTCATAAGAGACCCGCGGGCACAGGATGTACTTCACGAAGGTATCCTCATCCCACGATCCACGCCGGGAGATCGCGCCCATCAGATGATCATCCAGCGTTTGCCGGAAGGTATCAATCAAATCCTTTTCGTTCAGCGACTCCAGCAGCCGCAGCGGCCACTCGCCATATTCGCCCGATCGCTCCTCCAGGAAAGCGGCGATTTCACGGCTGTTTCCCCTGGCTTTTTGCAGAACGTCCCACACCCGTCCGGGTGGCAGCCCTAGCGCCTTGGCCACCGCGAATGCCTTTTCCTCGCTCAGGAATGTCCCCTCGTAGTCGGTTCGGATCTTTGACCCTTCCTCCAGACGGCGGTTATGAGCCCGGATGATCTCTTCCGGCAGCGCCGATGCGGCATCTCCTTCTCCTTCCGGTGGAGGAACCATATCGAAATCCACGATTCCTGCCGGCTGTTCGGACGAAGTAAGCACAAGCTCAATACGTTCGTTGTCGTTGGCCTTATATAAGATTTCGCTCCACTTGCCTTCGCTGACCGCGCGAATCAAGAGATCGCCATAACCCGTCTTGAAGGAAGCCACTCCCCGTTCATCGGTCCTGATCTCGGCAATGGGATAAAATTCGGCCATATTGTACAGCTCAAACCGGACGCTTGCACCGGATACGGGCTCTCCCTGCTCGTTCCTCACGATCACGTCAAGGGTACGCGCCGGTGCATAGTTCTCCAGCAAGTTGATTTCCGTAAATCCCTTCTCATTCAGGGTAATATCCTCCGGCCCCGGGTAATCGGCAAAAATTCGCGTGTTGATCAGCATGGCCCTGCGCGCCGGTGGACTGAACCAACCTTGGTTCAATCGGGCTTCCGGTTCGCATGCCCCGATGTAATACCACTGGCCGTCCGCCCATGCTTCCACCCAGGCATGATTGCTGTCGCAATGGGCCCAGCGCGGCGTATACACCTGACGCGCGGGAATGCCGATGCTTCGCAGCGCGGCCACCGCCAGCGTAGACTCCTCGCCGCAGCGTCCGCGCGCATTCCGGATCATCGTCAGCGGCGAAATCGTTCGCAGATCGCTGCCGATGTAGGTGGCCTTCTCATGGCACCAGTAATTGGTCTCCAGAATGGCGTCTGCCATCGATAACCGCGCCGTCCGTTCGGCCAGCTCGTTGTAAAGGATACCGCGGAAATCCTCAATATTTTCCGTATTGACCCGATATGGAAGCACAAAATGCAAGAACAGATGATCCGGCACACGCTCGCCCCAAGGCACGCGCTTACGGATGTCCAAGGCTTGGCGCACATGGCTTAAGAACAATGCACCATCGTAGTCGGCCAAGTCGTTCACCGGCATGTAAGCAAACAAATATTTCAAGGCCCAAGCCTCTTCTTCCGTCAGTTCCTGCTCAAATACGTGAAACAGCTGATCCTTGCGGGCCTCCGCAAAAGCGATTTTCTCCTGAAACTTCTGCTCGATCCGCTCCAGCGTTTGCGAATCCAGCGAGAACACCATGGTTTGGCTGGTCATCCTCCGTTCACTCCCTCCATAGCTTTCCGTCTTCCCGAATGCAGATCAGAGCCGTGCCGTCGGAAGAAGGCGCGCTCATCTGGAACAGGCTGCGGGTCGTTTCAATCACGGGTTGGATGCTCCACGAATCCTCGCCCATGAGCTCCTTCATTTCCCGCGCAAATTCACCGTGGGCTTCATAGTGGTTACGCTGCCGGTAATAGAGCCTGCGCAGCTCCCATTTGATCCTCTCGTCTTCCGGAAGCGTGAACGCTTGATGCCCCTCCTCGCCGTCGGCGAATACGACATAACCCCACAGCTCCGGATAATGCATATTGATGATGCCCATGGGCGACCATACCCAGTTGTCCTCCGGGAAAGGCTTGCCTGTCTCCGGATTCACCACCTTGCGATACTCCCCGTCCTGCACTTCGGTCTGCCATTCGACGCGCGAGAAGTTGACGCGCCAGAACTCCCCCGGCAACGGCGGGCGGCCGTCTTCGGCGCATTCCTTCAGACTGGACCAAGGAATCGCGACCTCCACGCTCCATTTCCGGTTATCGGCGCCAGGCCGATTCAGCTCCCCATCGATAAACACCGCTGTCTTGAGACCGCTGATATCCCAGCCGTTAACCGGCGGCCCGCCATCCCGGTACGGTTTCACCAGCAGCAGGTCCCATACCGTATTCAGTGCATTGATCTCGAATTCGTAATATTGATGGCTGTCCCCGTCCGGATCAATGAATATTTCAAAGTCATTATCATAGAAAATAACCGAATCGCGTTCCGTCAAGGTCGCCCAAATCTGATCCTCGATCAGCTCGGCGGCAAAATAAAAATAGGCGTCATCCCATAGCATTTTAACCCGGGTCCGTTTGGCCGGCTTCGGGCGAAGATCCCCTTCGATATCAACGAAATCGTCGGTCCATTCCGCCGCATCCCAAAATGCCTTATCCACGCGGCCGTCCAGCACGAGCGGCTGCCCCGCGCGCCTGCATATGTAATGCTTGGGAGCATACTCAATCCTCGGCTCCGGCACTCCACTTCTGTTCATGTCATTCTCTCCGCTTCGTGAGGGAGGCTAAAGCGCCTATCAAGCGTTTATCTCCCCGTGATATGGTTAGTTATGGGTGACGACGGCTCCCGAGCCGCCGTACATCTCCAGCTCTTCGTCAAACTCCAGCTTAAGGACAGTCACCTGCTCATGCGCGTCTTCCGGCGTCATCTTGATCCACGTCGTCCCCGGGATGTTGAACCAAGGCACGCCTCCATGGATTTCATGTTCAAGCTCTTTGCCCGAGTGCAGCACGGTAATTTTCTTGATCGGATTGCAAAGTCCCTTGATGCACACATTCTCCTTCGGGTCGTCATAGACAAATAAATACAATGTCTTTCGATCCTCGGAGATCGTGCTTCCTCCCAGATAATAGCGGGTCATTATGCCTTCGCCCGTTCCGAATACGGCCTCCTCATGAGTTCGGATCCAAGCTCCCAGCCCAAGCAGAATGTCCTCCTGCCTTGGATCGATGGTGCCGTCCTCGCGGGGACCGATATCCAAGAGCATATTGCCGCCCATGGAGATGCAGTCGCAGAACATCCGAATGATCTGGTTTAATGATTTGTATTTATGGTCTGTCGGCACATAGCCCCATGAAGTGTTGATCGTGGTGCAGAATTCCCACGGTCCCTCCGGCCTCGTGATCGGAATGCCCTGCTCCGGCGTTTTATAATCGCCGTGGCCCTGAAGCCGCGAGTTGATGATGATATCCGGATTGAAGGATTGCAGATAATGCTTGAACTCCGGCAGATTCCACTGCTCGGCGCTGCGTTCCCAATCGCCGTCGAACCACAGCAGATCCACCTTCCCGTAATTCGTCAGGATCTCCCGCAGCTGGTTGTTGTTGAACTCCAGGAATTTCTGCCACTTCTCCTGATCCTGAACGCCGTCCACGGGACTGGTGTGCGGGTTGACGCCGCTGAGATCCTCAGGCACCCTGCCTCCTTCGAACACGCTCGGATAATCCGGATGCGACCAGTCGATCAGGGAGAAATACATGCCCAGGTGAATCCCCTTCTCCCTGATCGCTTCCGCATACTCCCGCACGATGTCCCGATTGGCCGGAGTCCGCTTGACCACGTTGAGATCGCTGTACTGCGTATCCCACAGGGCAACGCCGTCATGGTGCTTCGTTGTCAGCACGGCATAACGGGCGCCGGATTTCTCGATCAAGTCCGCCCATTTCTCCGCATTGAATTTCGATGCCGTAAAACCGTCCAGCTGCTTCATGTACTCGTCGTACGTGATCCTCCCGTTATAGAAGGACCAGGATTCCGAGACCCCGTCCACGGCATAGATGCCGTAGTGAATGAAGATCCCCAGCTTGGCTTCTTCGAACCATTTCCGCATATCTGTCCACACCTCTTCTTGAAGTCGTTATACGTGAGAGAAATCGTCGTTTATGCAGTCCGCCTCTTACCGAAACCGCAGTACATGCGCGATCGGCGCCGTTCCCTGACGCTCCTGATCCGGAAGACGGACCGCGACACCATCGTCCGTGCGGCGATAATCCAGTGCCTCCTGACCCCCGACCAGATCAACGCGGCCGAACGCCGTCTGAATCGGAATGAACAGCTCCTCAGGGACGGCTTCTTGCTCATTACGATACAGATAGATGGCATAGGTCGTATCGTCTTTTTGGGTAAACTGGACCGCGCCGGAGGAATACGGCTCGCAGACACGCGTTCCATAGATGGCCTCTCCGTAGACCTTCAGCCACGCGCCCATGCCCTTCATTCTTGAAATGGCCGTCTCGGACAGTCTTCCGTCCGGCTGCGGGCCTATGTTCAGCGCGAGATTGCCGCCTTTGGCCACGATCTCGACCAGCAGATGGATGAGCTGACGAACCGATTTGTAACGATCTTCGTAACGGAAAGAGAAGGAGGTTCCCATCGTGATGCAGCTTTCCCAAGGCACGTGAAGAGCACGTTCAGGAAGGGTCTGCTCCGGCGTGATCAGATTCTCGTAAGGCCCGCCGACCGTCCGGTCCGCTGAGAGGAGCCAAGGCTGGATTTTGCGCGCCTTCTCCACCGCTTCGCCCAATCGAATGTTCTGGTCCCGGTAATCGTTCACCCAGCCCGCATCGAGCCACAGCACATCGATGCGGCCGTAACGGGTCATCAATTCCATGATCTGCTCATGGGTAAACTGGACGAACTGTTCCCACAGCCATGGGTATTTCTTCGGATCGTAGCTGGGTCCGCGAGACGTAAAGCTTCCCGCCTCCATTCCCGGCGCCCAGTAGTACGGCGTATGCCAGTCGGCCTTGGAGAAATAGGCGGATATACCGAGCCCTTTAGCACGGAATGCATCGAATAGCTCCTTCGTGATATCAGCGTACTTATGGGTATGGAACGGACAGTCCGGTCCCGTGACACGGTAGTCGGTCGTATGCGTATCCCACATGCAGAACCCGTCATGATGCTTGGTCGTAAAGTTCAAATATTTGAAGCCGTTATCCGCTGCCAGGTCAGCCCATAGATCAGGCTGAAAGCGGAGCGGGTTGAACGTCTTGTTCAGATCGAAATACTGCCGCTTAAGCTCCTCCGCATCGATATCCCAGTCAATGCCGTCACGCGACCAGTCCGCGTCTTTATCGCTGAGCGCCCATGATTCGACCAGGCCCAGCTGGGAATACGGTCCCCAATGCATCATCAGGCCCAGCTTCTGGTCCTTGAACCACTCCAGGCGCTCCAGGAGCAGCGGATCCTCCGGCTTGACCCACTTGTCCTCGCTGCTGAAATTATGCACGCCCTGCTCCACTACCGCTTGCTCTTCCTCTACCAGCTTGTTCTCCGACATGGTGTACCTCCATATTTCATTTGTGATAACGGCACTAGGAAGACCGTTTGAATAGCCTTGCCTGCCCCTTAAAAACAATAGCCAACCCCCGGTCAAGAATCGACCGGGATACGTTGGCCCTTTGTTGTTCAACTATGCATCTGATTATTGCTCGGCGTTCCAGCGGTCGTATGCGCCTTGATACAGCTCGACGAGACGGTCGCTGCCCATTTTCTTGACTTGTGCAACATATTTATCCCAGTTTTCAAGCGGCTCTTGGCCTGTCACGAATTTGGCTTCCATCTGTTTCACGTACGTTTCCAAATCGGACAACAGTGCGGTAGCTTCGCTTTGCTCTTCATTCGTCAAGTAGACGTTAGGGAACGGCGATTTACCGATCGGCACAAGCTTTTCTTGGTTCTGCTGGTCAATCCACTCATCGAATTCGGTGCGAAGACCTTTCGTAACTTCCGGATCATTGACGCCAGGCGTCAGAATGCCGAAGTTCGGCGTGATTTTGCCGCGATATTCCTCACGGTCGCCGCCGCCTGGTACCGGGAGCCATTCTTTCACGCGGTTTGCCTCATCCTTGAATTTCCACAGGGTGCCTTCAGGTCCTTGGTTAAACAGCGTTGCGCCTTCATAGCTGTACAGGTAATCGATCCAGCGCATGGTAGCTTCCGGATTCGGGTTGCTGCTTGAAATGGCGAATGTGCCTCTTGCCGACATGCCAGGATGCATGCCATATACCGGAGAATCGGCGATTTCACTCTTCACCGGCGTCATGAGCGGATGCTCGCTGCTAGGCTCGCCGCCCAGGGTGAAGTACGCATGATAATCGTTAAACAAGGCCAGCTGGTTATTTTCTCCCTTGGCTTTTTTCTGATCGCCCGTTTGCGAGAAGGTTTCATGATCCAGCAATTCTTCCTTCCACAGACGGTTCATGAACGTCAGGTAGCCCTTGTAGCCTTCTTCTTGGTAAGGATAGTGTACTTTCCCGTCCTTGTCGGAATAGATGCCTTCGTTGTACATGCCCCAGAAGCCGAAGAAGTACATGCGCAGGTCATCCAGCTTCACCGAAGTCAGCGGAATCTCGTCCTGCTTACCGTTTCCGTTAGGATCTTCTTCCTTGACGCGCTTCAAGAACGTATATAATTCCTCGGTAGTCTTAGGTTCGGACACGTTTAACGCTTTTAGGAACTTGCCGTTGTACCACATCGGGCCTCTGTACCATACGGCGGCCTTATCGACGAACGGCAGCGCATACATATGCCCGTCCGGGGTCGTAAAGGACTTGCGGACATCCGGATTCTCATCCAATATCTTTTTGATGTTCGGTGCATAGCCTTCGTCAATGTACTTCTCCAGCGGAATGAGGATGCCTTGGCTGCCGTAGGTTACCTGCTCAGCAGGCTTCAGATCGGCCGCGTAAAACATATCCGGCAAGTCACCGCTCGCGAACACCAGATTCTTTTTCGTTTCAAAGCTGTCGATCGGCGAAAGCTGATACTCCAGTTTGATGCCTGTTAATTTCTCCATTTCTTGGAGGACCGGCATCGTGTTCCAGTCCGCCACACCTGCGTCCTGTGACATGACCTTCAGCGTGATCGGTTCATCCACGATCGGAAATCCTTCTTTTTTGACGCCTTCCGTGCTAGGCGTCCCGGGAGACGCCGTCCCTCCTTCTCCTTTGGAGGAACCGCAAGCGGCCAACAGTGATGCCGAGAGGGTGAGGCAGAGTAAAATGGATGATGCTTTACGAAGCTTTTTCATTACAACAACTCCCCTTTTTTGGTGTGGATTGTATGGTTTAAGATCAGCCCTTAACGGAACCAATCATAACACCCTGCACAAAGTAACGCTGAAGAAACGGATAGATGGCAATAACTGGCAAGGTTGCGACGATAATGACGGCATATTTGACCAGTGCGGCAATTTCCGCCTTGGTATTCATCGCCGCCGCCGAGGAGGCATCAATCGCCCCGCCGCCCTGCGCCGCCATTTCCTGAAGCACCAGGATTTGACGCAGGAAGAGCTGCAGCGGATACTTCGCCGCATCGTTCAGATAAATCATCGCGCTGAAATAGCTGTTCCAGTGACCGACTCCGTAGAAGAGGGCCATGACCGCAATAATCGGCATCGAAAGCGGCAGAACGATTTTGATGAACAGCCGGAAGTTGGTACACCCATCGATATGGGCCGCTTCTTGCAGCTCCTTCGGAATGGTGGATTGAAAGAATGTCCGGGACACGATAATATTCCAGATCGATGCAGCTCCGGGAAGAATCAGCGCCCACATGCTGTTCACCATGCCGAGATCCTTCACAAGCAGGTAGCTCGGAACCAGCCCCCCGCCAAAGAACATCGTCACCAGGAATATCGCCATGAAGAATCCCCTGCCCACGAAGTCCGAGCGGCTGAGCGCATAGGCTGCCGGCAGCGTGACAATGAGGTTTACGATCGTGCCGATCACCGTATAAATAATCGTGTTCTTGTAACCGATCCATATATTGGCGTTCTCAAAGACGCGGGCATATCCGTCGAAGGTGATCCCTTTGGGGATCAGCCACATTTCGCCTGAGCTTACGTACTTCGGATCGCTGATGGAGGCACTGACAATGTACAGCAGCGGGTACAGTACGATGATCAGTGCAATCGTCAGATAGATGTAGTTGCATAGCAGGAATATTTTATCCCCTTTGCTTTCCTTAACTGCGGATGACATGTGTTTCCCCTCCTTCTACCACAGGCTGTTTTCACTGGTGCGGCGTGCAATTTGGTTCACCGCGATCAGCAGTATCGCATTAATTACCGAGTTGAACAATCCGACGGCCGTGGAGAAGCTGTACTGGGCATCGACCAGACCGGACCGGTAGACGAAGGTCGAGATGACATCGGAAGAACTCATGTTCAGCGGGTTTTGCAGCAGCAGGATTTTTTCGAATCCAACCCCTAAAATGCTGCCCATATTCAGAATCAACAGGATGGTGATCGTAGGTACGATCGCCGGAATATTGATGTGCAGAATGCGTTTGAACCGGCTCGCACCGTCCACGACGGCTGCCTCATGCAGCTGCGGATCGACGCCCGACAATGCGGCCAGATAGATGATGGTACCCCAGCCCGCACTCTGCCACACGCCGGACAGCACGTATACGGTCTTAAACCAGGCAGGGTCCGTCAAGAATTGCGGCGGCTGGAAACCGAGCATTTCCACAAAATTAACGATCATGCCCGACGAAGGGGACAAGAAGGTAATGATCATGCCGGACATAACGACAACGGATATAAAATGCGGCGCATACGTGACGGTCTGTACCGTACGCTTGAAGAATGAATCCTTCACTTCATTGAAGGCTAATGCCAGAATGATGGGAAGCGGAAAGCCGATCGCCAGCTCATACAAGCTGATGCTGAGGGTATTCCAGAGCAAGTCCCAGAAGTAATAAGAGTTGAAGAAGCGTTCGAAGTGGTCGAATCCGACCCACGGACTTCCCGTTATTCCCAACGTCGGGATGAAGTTTTTGAAGGCGATCTGGATCCCGTACATCGGGCCATAATGGAAAATGACAAAATACAGAAATGCCGGAGCGATAAACAAATACAGCTCCCAGTTTCGAATCATCCTCCTCCATAATGTATTTTTTTTACGATTCGGAATCGTATTCACCGATAAGTTTGGCGACAGGGCGGACTTACCACTTTGCTGCATCGGTTTCTCCCTCCTTCTCTAATGAAAAATCCGGCCATTTTTTTTGGAAAAGCATCCCTGTTCAATGTATAAGAAAGAGCCTTCCTGACCACTCCTTAGCGTGCGGCTTTCGCCAGCCTCAGAAATGTTAACGCTTACATCCCAAGTGTATGGATCAAGGCTTCATCCGTAAATATGTCATTTTCAATTGTCCGGTTGTAACGGCGTCATCCATTGGTATGACGGGCTTTTCACGTCCTTTCCAGTCTTGTTATTGTCGTTTTCGGGCAGGAAAACATGTGGTTTTTGACCCCTCCTCCTAAGGTAAATTGTCATCCTCGCTAACGGGATGATCCTTGACAGATGTCATATCTGACCGTAAGTTGGAAAAATAAACTGTAAAAGCAAAACTGACATATTCTAAAAGAAATGAGGTATTACGCATGCAGCCATCATCCTGGATTTTAGCCGGCTATGCAGGGCGCAAAGTCTTATCCGAGATCACGGCCGAAGATGCCCGGCGGCTCACTCACTTGAACATCGCTTTTGCCCATATCCAAGAAGACAAGATCACGTATACCGATTCGAACACCATTCATGAGATCCAACGCCTGAAATCCATCAATCCCGAACTAACCATATTGTTGTCCGTTGGCGGCTGGGGCTCCGACGGATTCTCGAAAGCGGCAGCCACGTCTGAAGGAAGACAAAGCGTGTGCGAATCGGCGATCAAGCTGCTGCAAGAGTTTCCCTTCGACGGCATTGACCTGGACTGGGAGTATCCATGCTACTCGATCGCCGGAACGGCGGCATCGCCAAACGACAAGGAGAACTTTACGCTGCTGCTAAAGGAGCTCCGGGAAACGCTGGATCAGTACGGGCGGGGCGAGACACACTATCTGCTCACGATCGCGGCCGGCGCCGATCAATATTATATCGACGGCACCGAAATCAATGACATCCACCCCTATCTCGACTTTATTCAGCTGATGACGTACGACATGCGCGGCGGATTCCAGACGATGACGGGCCACCACACCAATCTGTACACCTCCACCGGCGATCTGTTCCGAATCAGCGTCGATGCATCCGTCCGCCTGTTTACTCAGGCTGGTGTGCCGCGCGAAAAAATCGTGATCGGTGCCGGATTCTACTCCAGGAAATGGAACGATGTGCCGGACGTGAACAACGGCTACCTCCAGATCGCTCCCTCCTCCGGAGGTTACGGCCCGACCTATACCCAGCTCGCTGCCGAGTATTTAAGCAATCCTTCCTATAAGAGGTACTGGGACGACGAAGCCAAAGCGCCTTACTTGTTCGACGGCAGCAGCTTCATCACATACGATGACGCCGAATCCCTGACTCATAAATGCAAATACATACAGGAGCAGGGGCTGGCCGGCATCATGTTCTGGGAATACAGCTGCGATGCAACGCACAGCCTTTTGAATGCCATGTACAAAGCCTTTTATTCTTAATCGGATTCGGGCTTGCCCGAGCTGCAGCAGGTTCACTCCCTTCAACATGTCTTAGAAAAGCTGATGATAGACGATACTCACGTTATTTTATATAACATGCAGTTGACTTCATCTTCTTGCGCTGCAATGACTTGGCTTTATTCTATGAGTTCCTTCCGAATTCCGTAAATATGTCGTTTTTATCTATAGCTTTAGAGCACGAAAACCCTTATTTATACTGGGAAATTCATACTGCATATGTGGATTTTGCACCTCACATGAGCATGCCGTCACTCGGACAGTTTCGAGTTTTGGACAGCCAAAAAGCCGGTCCCCAACAGGGATCGGCTTTTTGGCTTATGCAAACATGGGCATTTCTCGTCATTCGCGTTATGTTTATGTCACTAAATATAACCTACTTTGCTGTTGAACGGTCGTCATTCGTAACATCACCGAAGAAGCGGATCGAGTACAGTGCACACAGTCCGACAATCGTATAGATGATGCGGGAGCCTACAGAGCTCTGCCCACCAAACAATGCAGCGACCAGGTCGTATTGAAACAGACCCACGAGCAGCCAGTTGATGCCTCCGATAATCAATAACAGCAATGCGATGGTATTAAATGTTCTCATCGTTTAACCCTCCTTACGCCCTTTTTTTCACGTCATTTCTTATATGGTTTATTCAAAAAGATTCTGGTAACTATTTTTAACCAACAATTGCATTTATAATCATGGTCGGACAAAAAAACATCCCTAAGCGGGATGTCCTTGATACTTGATACGAAATTGTCTTCTTCCCCTACACTTCATTAGGAAATCCGCGCTGTTGACGCAGAAGCTCCAGAAGGATCTCAACAGCCTTGGTATGATAAGGCGTCTTCTGCGTAATCCATGAGAACTGGCGCGCCACCGGCTTGCCATCCGGTACCAGCATATGCAGCGTTCCGAGTCGAATCTCCTTGCGCACCGCCCACCTCGACAACAGCGTGACGCCAAGGCCTGCCTCCACGGATTCCTTGATCAGCTGGGTGCTTCCGAACTCCACGATATGCTTAGGATGAACATGATACCGGGAGAACATCCGCTCTGTTGCCTCGCGGGTGCCCGAACCTGCTTCCCTGACAATCCAGGTCTCATCCGCTAGCTCGGACAGCGGCACCTCCTGCAGATGGTCGTACCGCCCGTCACGGGGGACCATCACCACCATTTCATCCTCCGCGAAAGCCTCGATATGCAGCTTCTCATCCTGATAGTCGCCCTCGACGATCCCGATATCCGCCTCATGTCGCAATATCATCTCCGCCACCTCCTTGGTGTTCCCGATCGTAATCGACGGGCGGATCAAAGGATACCGCTCCCTCATATAAGCGATCAAATGCGGCAGCATGTACTCCCCGAAGGTATAGCTGGAGCCGATGGACAGATGGCCGCTTGCCCGATGCATCAAATCGTCCACAAGGGCGTTCATGCGGGTGTACAGGCCCAAAATGTCCTTCGCATGATGGTATACGATCTCTCCCGCTTTCGTAAGCCGGACGTATTTATTGGTTCTCTCCAGCAGCTTGGTGCCAACGGAACGCTCCAGCGCCTGGATATACTGGCTTACCGCCGGCTGTGTCATGAGCAGTTCCTCGGCCGCGCGGGTAAAATTCCCCTTGTCTACGACGGCTACGAATACTTCCAGTGCTTGATCCACGCTTTTAGCCCCCTTCGCTCCAGATCTATATTTGGTTATGCGTTATACTACCATAATAAATTACTTATGATGATCATCATAATGATTTATTTTTCTTATTCTAAGCAATGGGATACGATGGGTTCAGACCAACCGAACGAATCGGAGGTTATGTCTTATGGCTGAACCTGCATATTCCAAATCTCAAGAGCATGTCCATCGTCTGGTTCGATGGACGCAGCATTCGCTGCCCGCCGCCGCAGGCGGTATTGCCTTTACCTTTGTCATCGCCCTTACCGGCTACGGATTAGCCAGCGTGCCGGGCCTTGGCTATCTTGGCCAGCTAGCCTGGGCAATTCTGATCGCCGCTGTATACCGGCAGCTGCGCGGTTACCCGGAGAGACTGCGCATCGGGATCCAATTCACGGCCAAGCGTCTGCTGCGCCTAGCGATCATTCTATATGGCCTAAAGCTGAATATCGGCGTCGTATTCCAGCAAGGCTTGGGTTTAATGCTGAGAGATGTCATCAGCGTCGTATTTGCGATCGGGCTTACACTGCTGATTGCCAAATGGCTGAAGGCCGATATGTCCCTGTCCCTTCTGCTCGGGATTGGAACAGGTGTATGCGGCGCGGCGGCCATCGCCGCCGTGTCCCCGATCGTGAAAGCCAAGGAAAAGGACACCGCGCTTGGAGCAGGGCTTATTGCCTTTCTCGGAACCATCGTCGCGATCGGTTATACCCTCGTCCAGCCGCTGCTTCCCTTATCGGATACCCAATACGGCGTCTGGTCGGGCGTAAGTCTTCATGAGATCGCCCATGTGGCACTCGCAGCCGCTCCGGCAGGAGAAGATGCTCTTGCCATCAGCCTGCTTGCCAAGCTTGGCCGCGTATTTCTGCTCGTGCCGCTCAGCATCGTGCTAATGGTCTGGATGAAGCGGACCGGACGTTTGCAGAGCCAAACGCGGATGGAGTTTCCCTGGTTCCTGCTTGGCTTCATCGCAGCGAGCTTGCTGGGAAGCTGGGAATTTACCGGACAACCGATCATTCCCCTGCCGATCAAGGATACGATATCCCAGGCAGCCTCCTTCATCCTTGCCATGGCGATGGTGGGACTTGGCCTGAATGTCCACTTGAAGGACATACGCGGCGCCTGGCGGCCGCTGCTGGCCATGTCCATCACCACCGTGCTGCTGATCCTGCTGACTTATGCCATGGCATAAGCAATCAGGTACCGGCCCAGTGCACGAAACGAAAAGCCATTCCCTGCTCGCGGGGGATGGCTTTTTGGCGGTGAAAGCCTCCAATCCCTTTCCATCCTCCTCGCGTTGGATTTAGACCCACTCCGGTTTTTGCAGCATGGCCAGCCCCGTCTTTTTCTTTCCATTTTAGGGTAAAACTAAAAGGGCGGGGTCTGCCCGATCCGGGGGGGACGGTTTAGCTCCCCTGCTTTCTTGGGTATTTGAGCTTAGTATGCAGTCATCATGCAGATCGATCAGGATAGAGGAGATGGAAGTATGCAGCGAAATCATACGATTATGCAATTCTTCGAATGGCATGTGGCAGCCGACGGCTCCCACTGGAACCGGCTCAAGAACGCAGCGCCGGAGCTGAGCAAGGCAGGGATCGACGCGGTTTGGATTCCTCCGGTGACAAAGGCATCGTCCGCCGAGGACAATGGTTACGGCGTTTACGACCTGTATGATCTGGGAGAATTCGATCAGAAGGGAACGGTTCGCACGAAGTACGGAACCAAGCAGGAATTGATCGATGCCATCGCGGCCTGCCAGAAGAACGGGATCGCGGTGTATGTGGATCTGGTGATGAACCATAAGGCGGGCGCCGATGAGACCGAGCGTTTCCGGGTGGTACAGGTCGACGAGATGGATCGGACCAAGGATATATCGAAGCCGTTCGAGATTGAGGGATGGACCAAATTCACGTTCCCCGGCCGGGGGAAACAATACTCTGACTTCCAATGGAACTTCACTCATTTCAATGGGACCGATTACGACGAAATCAACAAACGTTCCGGCATTTACCGCATCGTCGGCGAGAATAAATCGTGGAGCGACAAGGTGGATAATGAATTCGGCAATTACGACTACCTGATGTTTGCCAACATTGATTACAGCCATCCGGATGTGCGCAAGGAAATGATTGCATGGGGAAAATGGCTGGTGGATACGCTGCAATGCAGCGGATTCCGGCTGGATGCGATCAAGCACATCAATCATGACTTCATCAAAGAATTTGCGGCAGCCCTGAAAAAAAAGCGCGGCGATGATTTTTACATCGTGGGGGAGTTCTGGAACCCCGAGCTTCAAGACTGCCGGAATTTCCTGGATACGGTGGATTATAAAATCGATCTGTTCGACGTGTCTCTTCACTATAAACTCCAAGCGGCTTCGAAAGCCGGCCGCTCCTTCGATCTGCGGACGATTTTCGACGATACGCTCGTGCAATCACATCCGATGAATGCCGTCACGTTTGTGGACAATCACGATTCGCAGCCGCAGGAATCGCTGGAATCCTGGGTGGAGGATTGGTTCAAGCAGAGCGCTTATGCGTTGATTCTGCTGCGGAAGGACGGTTATCCTTCGGTCTTCTACGGCGATTATTACGGAATCGGCGGCGAGAACCCCATTCCCGGCAAACGGGAAGCGATTGATCCGTTGTTGTATGCCAGGGCGAATCGGGCGTACGGCGAGCAGGATGATTATTTTGACCACCCGAATACGATAGGCTGGGTCCGCCGCGGCATTCAGGAAATCGAGCACTCCGGCTGCGCGGTGGTCATCGCCAACGGCGAAGCCGGGGATAAGCGTATGTTTGTCGGCGAGCATCGCGCCGGAGAGGTATGGGTGGATCTGACCCGCACCCGGAAGGATCGCGTAACGATCGGCGAGGACGGCTTCGGGCTGTTCCCGGTGAACGGCGGCAGCGTGTCCGTCTGGGCACACCCGGATAGCCCCGTAGAGGCGTGACAAACCGCATTAGGCATGGATATAAAAAGACCGGAAGAAATCGGCTTCCGCAGAAGCTTGCCTCCTTATGGGAAGCACCTGCAGAAGCTTTCATTCTTCCGGTTTTTTGCGTTAACAGACAGAGCCCCCTAATCAGCCCTTAACCTGAAAACGGCGGCGCAGACCCTCGCCTAACAGGTTGAACGTGATGATCAGCAGCATCATGGCAAATGCCGGATAGACCACGAATTGGAACTTCCCTAGCCAGATGTCTGCCCGATGCTTGGACAGAATCGTCGCCCAGTTATACCCGGTCTCCACGAATTCCATGACGTAATAATTAACTTCCTTCCACTCATGACCAAGGAAGATGTTCACGATCGCAAGCTGGCCGAGCAGGAGCATGACCTTTCCCATATCCAAACAGAAGTTGACGATCACTTCGGGGAACATGACCGGGATATAGTAATTCTTCGTCAGCGTCCTCGTGCGAAGACCTAACGCGGTTCCGGCCTCCATATAAGGCTCGCTTGCCATCTTGTGGGCCTGCTGCTGAATCGTGATGGCCACTCGCCCGGCCTCGACGCTAGCCAGAATCAGAATGGCCCAGCCCATCCGCTGCTGGGAGAAGAGAAAGAACGGAAGCGCAAGCAGCAGCGCGGATGCAAAGACCGGCGGCAAATAGGAGCACAACTGGTTCCAAAAGGTGATGAACCGGTGGGTGAACCCCTTTTTCTTGCGGGCAATCAATCCCAGGGGAACCCCAATCGCATATCGGACAGCCGTAATCGCGAGCACCAGCAGGATCGTATCCTTGGCGGTCACAACCAGCTTGCTTAGGTTATCGACCCCCCTCTTATCCGATCCAAGCCAGTTCTTTGAGGAAGGCTTATAGGGCGGAAGGGTCAGCTTCTGCTTCCCGTCCTTCATCACCCATCTGGAGGGTTCATTCTTCAAATCCTTATCGATGAAGGGCATGTAAGGCCCCGCCAGCATGACGAAAACAAAGAAAGCAAGCAAAATACCGCCTATCCATAAAGGAAAGTTCTTCAAGACGACTCACCTCATATCTTTATCGTGGATCAAAGTACTTGCGTGCCGAATGACTGATCCATTGGACGATCATGAACAGCACCATGAAGGAAAATGCGATATAAATAATGACACCCGGTTCATAATTGCCGCCGGTGCCGCTGAACGTATTGAAATCCAGTGCCAGAAACAATCTCCACGCCGCCCCTGGATAGTTGCGGTAATATTCCACCACGAGCAGGTTGGACAAGATGAAGACAAGCAGGCCCGGAAGATGGGTCAGGATGGTCGCGATGCCGTTGCGCAGCATATGTTTGTAGACAACCTTTCGGTCGCTCAGACCTTTGGCTTTAGCCAGCAGTATGTACATCTTGCCTTCCTGTGCGAGCAGCGAGGCCGACGTGATTCGGGCAATGAAGAAAATCGGGTAAATCGAGACAAGCAGCGAAGGCAGCACGAAGGCCTCCCAGCCGTCAACCGCAAAATAACGGATAGCCGGAACATGCTTAATGAGCACCCACTGCGCGATCAGCATCAGGAAAAAATCCGGAATGGACTGGAACAGCCATGTCGTCCAGTGCCCCAGCGCGCTAAATTTGGTCTTGGACAATTTGTAGTCCAGGACTCCCTTCAGAATGCCGAACACGAATCCTATGAATAAAGCGGATACAATAACGAGCAGGCTTTTGCCGACGGCTCCGAAAGCGGCCGCTTCCGAAGACTGGCCGTTATATCGCGATTCCCCCAGCGTCCCGTTCTGAATCGCCGCTGCAAAATAATCCCGGATATGCGTTACATACTCACCCAGATCAAAGGAATAATTTGTCACCCATAAATTGCTGTCCAGCGACAGATTCAGATCCCTTGGAACCAGGACGATGAGGACGATGAACATAAAAGCCAGCAGGCTGGTCACCGTCGTTTTGAGCATTTGCGTTTTTAATCTCATACCGTCCTCCCACACATGATTTCAGTAGTACCCCTCTTGGTTCATTCGATTAAGCACTTATTCTACTACTATCATACATCTCCTGAATAAGTCCAGATGAAAATACAAAATTTTACTTTTGATATTTCCGCATCAGGTATTGAAATTCATATATGGCCATGTACCTGCACTCATAAACCCTGGATGTCGCCCTATCAAATTGCAATCCGCCGTAAAAGGATATACTCTGAACTTAATACATCTCATTGGAGGAGGTTTCTACGGCGATGTCGATCTATGAATATGAAGTAAAAACGATACGCGGCGAATCCCAAACGCTGGAATCTTATAAAGGCGATGTCATGCTGATCGTCAATACGGCGACCAAATGCGGCTTTGCCCCTCAATTCGACGGTCTGGAGAAGCTGCACCAAACCTACCGCGACCAGGGATTGGCCGTTCTCGGCTTCCCCAGCAGCCAATTCATGAATCAAGAGCTGGAGGAGGATGCCGCGATCGAAGAGGCCTGCAAGCTCAATCACGGCGTCACCTTCCCGCTGTTTTCCAAGATCGATGTGAACGGCACGAACGCTCATCCGCTTTACAAATACCTGACCAGCGAAGCCCCCGGCGCACTGGGCATCAAGGCGATCAAATGGAACTTCACCAAATTTCTGGTGGACCGAAGCGGCAAGGTGATCAAGCGCTTTGCACCGACGGACACTCCAGAGAAGATGGAAGAGGATATCAAGAAGCTGCTGTAAACGGATGCAGGACAGGATCCATTCTCCGTTTGCTTTTCACCTAAAAAGGGCTAGCCCGAGGTCCATCGACCTTGGGCTAGCCCTTTATGTTATGATGCTTGGCATCGTCATCGTTATGGTATGCAGCATTGTCCGGCTGTGTTTCCAATCGCTGTCCGGATGGGCCGCCAGTATCAGCCTTATAACGTGCGCGGCAGCTCGCGCACCCAGACGGCCATTTCATTTTCGCCGCGGTTGCCCCATAAATAATAGGGAATAGCCTTTAATGATGCGGGAAGCATCTTTTTGGGAGAAGCACGATACAACTGCTCATCGCCCCAATCGTCAGACTCTTCAAGCCACCCGGCCCCTTCAATGACAACCGCTCCGCCGAGAAGATTCGGATCAAATCGCGAACAAAGCTTCGGATCGCCCGCGAGCGATAACGAGGATACAGGCACTCCATGATCGACGCTTTCCAGGCAGTATACGAGCGGCCCGCGCTGAATCGCGGCCTTGCCGGCATTCCCCCGTATATTCGGATTGGCTCTGACCTGATGGATCTCCATGGAGAATGCCAACTCCACGGTGTCTCCCGGCGCCCATACTCTCTTCACGCAAGCATAGCCGTCTTGAGTAATATCCTCCACGTTCATTTCTTGCCCGTTCACGCGCAAGCCGGCTTTGCCGCGCGACCAATCCGGAATGCGAAGGGCCACCGTCCACTCGACAGCCTGCTCAGGCTGAAGCGTAAGCGTAACGTCCCCGTCCCATGGCAGCGCGCTGTTCTGCATTACCTTCACAGGCACGTCCCCGAACCGCACCTCCGCTTCGCCGCCGATGTACAGATGGGCATACAGCGTATCGTCATTCATCGTATACACGTATTCGCCCAGCGATGACAGCAGCCTTGCCACGTTCGGCGGGCAGCAGGCGCAGGCGAACCATCCCGGCCGAACCGGCTTCACATGGGCCTTGCCCGGATTATAGCGGCAGGCCGCAGGCCATACCTCAAGCGGGTTTACATAGAAGAAATGCCGCCCGTCCTGAGCCATGCTGCCAATGACCGTGTTAAACAGCGCGCGCTCCATCACGTCCGCATACTCCGATTTGGGCGACAGCTGCAGCATGCGCTGGGCAAAAAAGATCAGCCCAATGGATGCGCAGGTTTCCGAGTATACGGTATCGTTCGGGAGATCATAATCCGTCGTAAACGCCTCGCCGTGATGAGTGGAGCCGATCCCTCCGGTAATGTACATCTGTTTATGGACCATGTTGCGCCACAAGGTATCGCAAGCCTCAAGCAGAGCCGGGTCCTTCGTTCTGGCGGCCAGATCCGCCATCGCCGTGTACATATATACGGCCCGGACCGAGTGCCCGACGGCCTCCTTCTGCTCCCTAACGGGCAGATGGCTCTGATGATAAGCCAAATGCGGAGCGTGCAGCACCGAGCGATAGAAGGACTTCTTCCCGCGCTGTTCCCACTCCTGGAGGAAGAAGTGGGGTTCCGTCCCGCGCTCATCGATGAAATATTGGCTCAGGCTCAAATATCTCGGCTCTTGAGTCACCTCATACAATTTCACCAGGGCCAGCTCAATCTCCTGATGGCCATCAAACCCATGGATTTTCCCATCTTCGGGTCCAAAAACGGTATCGATATGATCCGCCAAGCGGCACACCACGTCCAGCAGTTTCCGCTTGCCCGTCGCCCTGTAGTGAGCAACTCCGGCTTCAATCATATGACCGGCGCAGTACAGCTCATGGCAGTCCGTCAGATTGGTCCAGCGTTTTTCCGGCTCCTTCACCGTAAAATACGTATTCAGATAGCCATCCGGCTGCTGGGCGTCGGCAACCAGATCAATCAGCCCATCCACCTGTTCTTCCAGCTTCGGATCCGGATGAGTGGCCAGCGAATAAGCCGCGGCCTCAAGCCATTTGGCGACATCGCTGTCCTGAAAGACCATGCCCCCGTATTCACCCTCGCCCCTGCCGGCAGCAATGCGAAAATTGGATACGCCATGGCTCGGCTCAATGCCCGGGATCCGATCATGCAGGGCCTCGTATTGGTAGGGAATCACCACTTCCCTTACCAGTTCTATGTAACTCGACCAGAAAGGGTCGGTCAGTTTCACTTGCTTAAGAGGTACGGCAGCTGAACGCGTAGTAAGAGTCATCATCTCGGATATACACTCCTTTTGGGGTTCGAATAGGATAAAGCCTCGACACTTCCCATTCTACGATCTATGATAGGATGAAAACGATAACAGAATCGACCTAATTTCTTATACGATTTCACACTTCCTTGGAGGTGTTACCATGTCGGAACAAAGCGTGCTTTCCTTCCCCTCGCTGCCGCTGCCCTACTTCCTTGAATCCGGTAAAACGCACTACATGCCGGGCGAATCGCATCCGAACCGGAGAAACCTTGGCGTCTTCGACCTCATCCTCGTTCAACGCGGCTGCTTGTTTCTGGGCGAGGAGGACCTGCAGTGGGCACTACGTGCCGGGGATATGGCCGTATTGATGTCGGACGCGCACCACTACGCTGTGCAAAAGTGCCGGGAGGAAACCTCCTTTTATTGGCTGCATTTTCAGTCGGCGGCACCGAGCACTGGCGATCATGCGACGATCTCACACAATATCAAGCTGCCCAGGCAAGGTCATATCCCTTATCCGGAGCAAGCCTATCAGCTGTTCGATTCCTTGCATCTTCAGGCAACGGAGCCGAGATCTACGGCATTTTGGCGCGAGCAGACCCTGTTTATCGAGCTGCTGGAGCTGCTGGATCCGTCGCGGTCCGATCAGGAGCAATCACGGGTGCGCAAAGTCGCGGAGCAGGTGGAATCCTATATCAAAATGCATTACCGCGAGCCCATCAGCAACGCACGTTTATCGACTGACCTTCATTTCCACTACAATTACCTGACGCGCTGCATGAAGGCATCGCACGGCGTGACGCCAACGGAATACCTGCTGCAGTACCGCCTGGACCAGGCGAAGCGGCTGCTGCTCACCACCAAGTGGTCCATGGCGAGGATTGCGGAGCATGTGGGGTTTCAATATCCTCCCTATTTCTCCCGCCGCTTCTCCGCGCGTTTCGGCCTGTCGCCGCTGCAATTTCGAAAGCAGTACACGGAATAAGCAGCCTCATGGGGATTTGGGGGCTGCACATTGTTATATTCTTTCGTTGGGTTAGCGGTGAGGGACAGCACGGCTCTTGATCGAGAGCATCGAGCCGCGCAATGCCTTCCTTGCAGCGCAAAAAGGGACAAGCCCCTTCCGGGCCCGTCCCTAGATTAATCAACTGCTAAAGGCTACGCTTCGCTTGGCAGATTAAGCTGCCAGGATACGCCGAACTTGTCCGCGATCCAGCCGAACTTTTGGCTGAATCCATAGTTATCCAGCGGCATCATCGCACCTCCGCCATCGATCAAAGCACCGTACACCTTCTCGATCTCGGCTTCGGATTCGCAAGTCAGATAGATGGAGAAGGAAGGCGTGAACGTAAACTCATGCTTCACGTTGCTGTCGATGCACATGAACGTTTGTCCCTTCAACGAAAAGGCCGCATGCATGACGCTTCCCTCGGCTCCCGGCTGATTGGGTCCATAACGGGTAATGCTGATGATTTCGGAATCCTCAATTATGGAAATGTAATGGTTCATGGCTTCTTCCGCGTTGCCCTGAAACATTAAAAACGGGGTCACACTCTTCATCGATAACACACGCTCCCTTATTCATCGGTTTAAGATGGGTAGTTTATCGTTCCTGTCTCTAACAGCTGCTTCAGCCCCTCAAACATATAACCCCAACCATGTTCGGTTTGGTCATGGTATTCGGTCAGCGCTTTTTCAATATCCTCTGCGGTCCAGTCTTCCTCATGAGGGACAACGATCTCCTGGGAGAACGTCATTTCGCATCCCGCCTCCACGGCTTTGAACTCCACCGTAATGCGGTCCACGGTGTCGCTGAACTGGGGCATCTTGAAGGTGAGCACCAGCTTGCGCGGCCGGTCTATGACCAGATACTCTCCAATGGCCCGGTACTCCTTGCCTTCCCTCACGTCAACAATCTCCCAGCTTCCGCCTACGCGCGGGTCGTTGCGGGCGATTTTGTTCGTTGTTTCCATCGTAAACAACCATTTCCTCATCATGTTGGGATTTAACCAAGCATCAAATACTCTTTCCGGTGCTGCCTCAAATCGACGTTTCATGATCAGCGTGGTAGTGGAGGCGTTATCCAATGTTAATCATCCTTCTCTTATCAAAAGTGGTATTGCGTCTATTTCCCTGCGTTACTCATCGTTGTCCAGGATGTTCAGCGGTATTCCTAAGGATTCTTCTAGTGCTCCTCCCTCTTCGCTTTGTTCAGCTCGCGTTCAAGCGCATCAAATTGCCGGTTCCAGAATCGTTCGTAGAATTGCAGCCATTCCATCGCTCTTGACATGACGCCCGGATTCAGGCGACAGGTATGCGTCCGTCCATGGATGGACCGTTCGAGCAGGCCGGAGCGCTCCAGCACCTTGATATGCTTGGAGGCTGCCGCAAGCGACATGTCAAACGGTTCAGCCAGCTCAGATACCGTCCATTCCTGCGATGCGATCATGCGCACCATCTCTCTTCGGGTCGGGTCAGCCAGAGCATGGAAGATCTGATCCAGTTGTTCTTCATTATTTTGTTCAACCATATGGTTAACTATAATGGGCAAATTTCATAAAGTCAACCATTCGGTTGAATATAGAACAAAAAAAAGCCAAGCCCTTCGTTTAAAGAGCCTGACCATAGCCATTCGAATAATGCGGCAGCAGCCCGCTTGGGCAGCGGATCAGGGGGACCTCCCGATTTTATCCGATAATCTCTTCCAGCAGCCGCTCGAGCTCTCCGTAACTCGCAACGGTATGCTGCGGCCGATGCTCCGATTCCGGCCCCACGCTCCGGTGATTGAACCAAATTACATGCCAGCCTGCAGCCAGGGCTCCGACCACGTCATTGCGCCATGAGTCCCCGACGTAATAAGAGTTCTCCGGCTTCGTCCCGGTCTGCCTGTTCACATGGTGGAAGATCCGCGGATCGGGCTTGTCCCAGCCGACGGCACCGGATACGAATAGCCGATCCTCCGGTATCAGGCCGCCCAGCTTCATCGCCGCGATTTTGTTCATCTGGTGTTCGGCCGGGCCATTGGTAATCAGGCCTACGACATGCCCGGCATCCGCCAGTTTCATCAGAAGCTCCCGGGCGCCCTCAAACATCGTGATGTTATACTGCAGGTCCAGATACGTCTGCTGTACCGCTTCGGCCTCCTCAAGAGTCAGTCGTACGCCGAATTCGGCCAGCGCTAACTGGAACCGGCGTCTGCGCATATCCTCGACCGCATCCCCGTAAGCTGCCGTTCCGGCTCCTCCCAGCTCGACGGACAGCTTGTCGCTGTAATAGCGCATCCGGTGGTAGGCGGCTTCATAAGGAAACGCCTCATCGGGACTGGCAATCTCCTGCACGGCCTCGCGAAAAGGCGCCAGATGGTCATACAATGTATCATCCACATCGAAGAAGATCCCCTTCGGTGCTGTTGGTGTCTTCATGTTCATCCCTCTTCCTCATTCGATTCCTCTATTGTACCCGCATCGGCATTACCCGGGTCAAGCCCGTCTGTTAATAAGTTCCTTTCCTATGATATGATGGCATTACAGCGGCAGAAACCGGCGATTGGAGCCTTCGTCCGTAATTACGCAAGCCAAGAAAGCACCTTTTGTTATGCCTGATGCCTGATTCATGTACCCGGATAAGGAGATGAGTAACGATGACCAAGGATATGACCGAAGTGTGGAGCAAGGATTTTGTTCCGGAGGGAAACCGTGCCAGCAACGTGGATCGTTTTACCGGCTTTGAGGATACCTACGACCAGCATCGCCCCGAAGCCCCCCAGGAGGTTGTCGCCCTGCTGACAGGGTATTTGGAACGCAAGCCCTCTGTCGTCGTCGACTTGGGATGCGGAACGGGGCTTTCCTCCTTTGCATGGAAAGACGCGGCGGATCAAGTCATCGGGGTTGAGCCGAATGATGATATGCGCGGCAAAGCCGTCGCCAAATTGCAAACGCTGGAACAGGAAGCACGCAGCAGCGGCGCGGATATCGCCGACATCAAGTTCGTCTCCGGCTATTCCAACCAATTGGCGCTGAAGGATCAGTCCACCGACATCATCACCTGTTCCCAATCCTTTCACTGGATGGACCCGGCCAGCACATTGAAGGAGGTCTCCCGCGTTCTGCGTGACGAAGGGATATTCGCGGTATATGATTGCGATTGGCCGCCGAGCCTGACCTGGAAAGTGGAGCATGCCTATCATGGGCTGATTGAACGGGCAGAGGCCATCATCGACGACCATGTGGAGCCTCAGGAGCAGGCCTATAAAGGAAATAAGAACGAGCATCTGAAGCATATCCGGGAAAGCGGACTGTTCCGGTTCTCCAAAGAGATCGTGTTCCACCATATGGAGCCGTTCACCGCCGACCGGTATACCGGCCTTGCCGTCAGCCAAGGCGGCATCCAGACCGTATTCAAGCTGAAACCAAACGAATTGAACGACAACATCGCGCAGTTCCATGCGCTGGTCGAGGAGCATTTCCAGGGGCGGGCGCTTCCCGTGATGCTCAGCTACCGCATGCGGCTTGGCATTAAATAAAACCAGAAGCATCGAAGAGATAATCCCGAGGTCCTCGAGCATCCTGCGGGGAGGGATTTGAAATATCACGGGCGCGGCTGAGCGGTTGGGGTTTCACCCGAACCATCTCAGAGCGCCTTTTTCATTAACGAATCGTCAGCTCATCCTATTCCCTAGATGACTCACTCCTAAACAAGGAAGTCATGAGCCGGATGATATTCTCCGACGTTCTCTCCACGTTCTGCCGTCCGTTGGGAAGCGCCTCCGATAGCGTAACAGCGCCTGGCACGATGCCAAAAATAGCGTCTATCCCCTGATCATACAGAACGTCGATTCCGTCACCGATCCGCCCGGTAAGCGCGATAACAGGCTTGCCGTGCTTTTTCGCCACCATCGCAACACCCAGCGGGGTTTTGCCGTACTGCGTCTGAAAGTCCATCCCGCCTTCGCCGGTCCACACCATATCCGCCATGCGCACTTTCTCCTCAAGTCCCGTATAGTCGATGACCAGTTCAATGCCCTTTTTCAGCGTCCCGTTCAGGAATACCATAAGGCCCCCGCCAAGACCGCCTGCCGCGCCGGCGCCGGGGTAATCGGCGATATCTTTGCCTAACTGCTGCTTGATCACTCCGGCGTAATTCCGAAGATTGCGATCCAGCTGCTCGATTATCTCCGGCGTTGCTCCCTTTTGCGGTCCAAATACATGAGAGGCTCCCGTCTTCCCGCAGAGGGAATTGGTCACATCGCAAGCGACCTCGACCTCGACGTGATGCAGCCGCGAATCCAAGCCGCTTAAGTCAAAGCTTGCAAGACGACAGAGCTCCCCACCGCCAAAAGCAAGCTCCTTCCCTTCCGCATCCAGCAGTCTGCCGCCGAGCGCCTGAACAACCCCGGCTCCGCCATCGTTTGTCGCGCTGCCGCCAATGCCGATCAGCAGTCGGTTCACGCCATGGTCCAGACAGGCCTTGATCAGTTCGCCCGTTCCATAGGTTGTTGTCACCAGCGGATTGCGCTGGGCCGGCGGGACCAAATGAATCCCGCTTGCGCTGGCCATTTCCAGCACTCCGGTGCTGCCATCGCCCGAAATGCCGTAGGATGCCTCCACCTCATTACCCAGTGGTCCCGTCACCTTTACGGTATGTACCGTACCGCCCGTGGCGTCAACGAGCGATTGCATCGTGCCCTCACCGCCGTCGGCCATGGGCACATGGATACAGGTCACATGCGGGTTTCCCTTCTTGATGCCGCTTTCCATCGCTTCGCAGACTTCTTTGGCAGTCATGCTCTCTTTAAATGAATCGGGCGCCAGTACAATCACATAATCCTGCTTCATCGTTATCCCCTGCCTTCCTTCATCATTTTATGTATACACCCGTCACCCCAATTCGCGGGAACGGTTTTCACCCGGCGCGACATGGGCAACGGCCTGCATATGCTCGAAATGGCCGCTCGAACCCCGTTTACGCGATAGCAGAGTGCCGACGATGCCGCCGGCGAACCCAATCGGAATGGAGACGATGCCCGGATGCTTAAGCGGGAAAATCGCTTCCGCCCGAATCCAGCCTGCCACAGGGTCCATTACATTGGGCCCGACAGCCATGAGCAGCAAAGAAGACGAGAGGCCGGCCGTAATGCTCGATATGGCGCCTTGCGTATTAAATCTTCGCCAAAATAGCGTGAAGAGCAGCACCGGCAGGTTAGCCGAGGCGGCAACCGCGAAAGCAAACGACACGAGGAACGCCACGTTCAGCGTCTGCGCCCCGAGCGCAAGCACGATCGAAGCCGCGCCAACGACGATGGCCGAAAGCTTGGCCACCCTCATCTGCTGCGCCTCGGTCGCCCGTCCGCTGCGGAAGATGCTGCTGTAGACGTCATGGGCAAACGCCGAGGAGGCCGTCAGCACAAGCCCGGAGATCACGGCCAGTATCGTAGCGAAGGCAACGGCGGATACAAAGGCCATTAGGAATTCGCCGCCCAGCTCGCTTGCGAGCAGCGGGGCCGCCAGCTCCACCCGCTCGGACAATATGGACCAATCAACGAAGGCAGCCGCCCCAAAGCCAAGAAAAATCGTCATGGCGTAAAAGACGCCGATCGTAAACGTCGCCGTTCTGACCGAAGCACGGACCGTACGCGGGTCCCTTACCGTGTAAAAGCGTGCAATAATATGCGGCAGTCCCGCTGTCCCTAACACCAGCGCCATATTAAACGACAGCATGTCCAGCGGATGGTCAAACATGTTGCCCGCCATCAGAAACCGCTCCTGCAATGGGGTCGCCCTCTTCATGGATTCAAATAAACCAAGCAGATCCCAATCGAACCTTGCCAGCACGATGAGGCTCACGATAAAGGTGCTGCTCACCAGCAAAATGGATTTGACGATCTGCACCCAGGAAGTCGCGAGCATGCCGCCAAACGTCACGTAGACGGTCATTAAGCCGCCGACCAGCACGATGGCGAGCGACGTCTCCAGCCCGAACAGCAAATGGACGAGCCACCCGGCGCCGACGAGCTGGGCGATCATATAGAAGACGGTGATCATCATGTTATTGACGGCGATGCATCCGCGAAGCCGTTTCTCGCCGAACCGGACCGCCACCGCATCCGCCATCGTATACCTGCCCAGGTTATGAAGGGGCTCGGCGATGATGTACTGCACGATCACATAGGAGGCAAGGAAGCCGATCGAATAGAAGAAGCCGTCGAAGCCGTACACCGCAATGGAGCCCGCGATGCCAAGGAAGGAAGCCGCGCTCATATAGTCACCGGAAATGGCCAAGCCGTTTTGCAGCCCGCTCAGGCGATTGCCCGCTGCATAGAAATCATTCGTGTTTGTTGTTCGCTTGGCGGCATAATACGTAATCATTAACGTGCCGACCACAATCGCCAGAAAAAAAACGATGCCGGATATGTTCACTTGTCTGCCTCCTTCCGCCATGGCCCCAAAATGCTATTGCTTTTATTTTACGATAAAATGACAAAAAAAGGGCGACTCCCTTCGCTGTTAACCAGCGGAGTACACCCTTTTTTCCATAAGAAGCCGTTGTTGGGTTTACGCGCCCGTATTCGCTTTAACCAACACTTCGGCATACTTCGCCTCATCCTTGGAAGAGGAGAGCAGCGTGCCGACATAGGCTGCCAGGAAGCCAAGCGGAATGGAGACGATGCCCGGGTTGCTCATCGGGAAGATCGGATCGCCTACCAAAATCGCTTTGCCTGCCGGATCCCATATATTCGGGCTAAGGGCCACGAGAATCACCGTGCTGATCAAACCCGTCAGCATCCCTGTGACTGCGCCCGTCGTATTAAATCTCTTCCAGAACACTGTGAAGAGAATGACCGGCAAATTCGCGCTGGCTGCAACGGCGAAGGCCAGCGAGACCAGAAACGCCACGTTCATCTTCTGGGCGAACAACGCAAGCAGGATCGAGACGACGGATACGCCGATCGAAGCGTAGCGCGCCATCTTCAGCTGCTCCTTCTCGGACGATTCGCCGCGGCGCACGATTTGGCCGTAGAAATCATGGGCGAAGGCCGATGCGGCGGACAGCACAAGCCCCGTAACCACCGCGAGGATCGTCGCGAAAGCAACCGCCGAGATGAGCGCGAACAGGAAATCGCCGCCGATCGCTTTGGCCAGGAGCGGCGCTGCCATGTTGCCCGCTTTATCGACCTCGGTAATATCGGCCGCGCCTACGAAGGCGGCTGCCCCGAACCCGAGAAAGATCGTCATCACATAGAAGATGCCGATAATCCAGGTGGCGTATACCACGGAGCTGCGCGCCGTCTTCGCATCCTTAACGGTAAAGAAACGGGTCAAAATATGCGGCAGACCTGCCGTGCCGAGTACCAGGGCAAGGTTGAGGGACAGCGTCTCGAGCGGGATTTTGTATTTATTCCCCGGGTTCAGGAAGGCCTCCTGCAGCGGGGTGGCCGTCTTCATATGGTGGAACATCTGGGTCAGGCTGAAATCGAATTTGGCGAATACGATCAGCGAGATGATGAACGTGCCGGCCATGAGCAGCACGGCTTTCGAGATTTGAACCCAGCTTGTCGCATGCATGCCGCCGAAGACAACGTAGATGGTCATGAGCACGCCCACAATCAATACGGACGTGACATAGTCCAGGCCTAACAACAGCTTAATCAGCGCGCCCGCTCCAACCAGCTGCGCGATCATGTAGAAGATGGAGATGGAAATCGTGTTCAATGCTGCCACGCCCCGCACCTTCTTATCGGAGAAACGGGCGGCAATCATGTCCGCCACCGTATACTTGCCGAGGTTCCGCAGCGGCTCGGCGACAAGGTACAGCACCACCAGGTAAGCCACGAGGAAACCGATGCTGTAGAAGAAGCCGTCAAAGCCGACTAACGCGATCGAGCCTGCGATCCCGAGGAAGGAGGCCGCAGACATATAGTCGCCGGCAATGGCTGTCCCGTTCTGCCAGCCCTTGAGTCCTCCGCCTGCCGTATAGAAATCGCTCGTGTTGGTCGTTTTCTTGGCAGCGTAATACGTAATGATCAGCGTAAGCAGTACAATTCCGCAAAACAACGCAATAGCCATGTCGATTACGCCCCCATATCCTTTTTGATATCGTCTACCATTCGGTCAAACTGGGCCGCCTTGCGGGAGTAGAGAATGCACAGAACCCATGTCATGACGAATTGGGCGAAGGCAAATACCCATGCCCAGGTGATCGGGCCGATCGCCGGGTGATTCAACACGTCGGTGTACGAAGTAAGGATCGGCAGCGCAAAATAAAACAGAAGAAAAAAGACGGTCATCGGAATAATGAACCGTTTCTTGCGGGAGAGCAGCGTTTTGAATTTTTCGGAATGCCATACTTCGGTATAGCTTTTTTCTTCCATTGCCTTTCCCTCCATTAACGATCAGGATCTATTGCGTCTTTCATCAATGAAAGCGCTTTAGAATGATTATATACGGGAGGATCGACATCGACCACAGCTCCTGCGCGAAACGTCCGGCAGGGTGCGCGAAAGGGCGGATATGCCGCCCGAACCGGGAGGCAACCGCCATACTTGAACGCTATTCTTTGTCCTTTTTCAAGCCTCCCTAAGCAAACGGAACAAATCCCGTGCAGCCTCCCGGGACAATGGAATCATCGACCGCTGCTCATCCTTCAGCACGATATTATAAGCCCCATTCTGCCAAGGGGAGAGCTCCGCGATCCAGTTCACGTTAACCAGATAACTGCGATGAGGGCGAAAGAATGAGTAACCCGCAAGCTTCTCCTCCAGCTCCTGCAGGGTGCTTTTGCTCGTAATCCGCTGGCCTTCCGCCGTCCATACGCGAATGACACGTTCCTCGCGCACCGCGTACAGGATCGTCTCGGGATCAACCAGCACATGTTTATCCCCGTCGTCGAACAGAAGTTTGCCGCGCATGCTGCGGGCGGCAGCCTCCGTGGATGGATAGGAAGCGGCCTGAATAGCATCTTGAGCCTCCTGTTTCGGGAAGGCTTTCCCTTCCTGAATCCTGCTTCGAATTCGCTGCAGGGTTTCCTTCAATCGCATATGGCTGTAAGGCTTCAGCAGGTAATCGATCGCGTTCAGGCCAAACGCTTCAACGGCATACTCGTCGTAGGCCGTCGTAAACACAATCAAGGGCGAGATCGGGGAGGCCTTCAGCATGCGCGCAGCCTGCAACCCTTCCAGCTCCGGCATATGAACGTCGAGAAAGACGACATCCGGCTGCCGCAAGGGGACAAGCTCCAGCAGCTCCCGTCCGTTCGCGGCATGCGGAAGCAGCTCGATATCGGGCTCCTGTTCCAGCAGGTAAGCCAGCTCCTCCCTTGCCAATCGTTCGTCTTCCGCTATCATCGTTTTAATTCGCTTCACGGTACCGGCTCCCTTCCGACAAGCTGCAGGGGATGCTGAAGGATATGCTGCAGCCGCCCTCTGCAAGATTCTCCACGATAAGTCTGGCCTCCTTGCCAAACATGCTGATTAAACGCTGATTGATATTGTAAATGCCGTTTCCCGTACCCTCGCTGCCGATGATCGGTTGATCGCCTAGGCTGTCCAGCACTTCCGGCGAAATACCGATCCCGTTGTCCCGCAGTTGAATAACCGCCATATCACCGGCCCGGCTTAGGGTCAGCCGAATGACGCCTCCGCTCGCTTTGTCGCGCAGGCCGTGCTTGATGCTGTTCTCCACCAGCATTTGCAGCGTCGCCGGCGGAATCATAAGCTCGCCAAGCGCGGGATCGAGCCGGCACTCAAACGTGAACTGATCCTCGAATCGGATCTGTATAATGTCCAGATAGGCATTCAACAGCTCCATCTCCTCGCGAATGGTCGTTCTGCGGGACGCCATGACCTTGACGTTCAGGCGCATGAACGCCCCCAGCTGCATCGTGGCATGTCGTGCCAGCAGCGGATCGGTGCGGATCAACGAATGAATCGCGTTGAGGGTATTGAATAGAAAGTGCGGATTGATCTGGGCCTGCAGCAGCTTGAGTTCCGCCTCTTTCATTAAATGGCTCATCTTCTCGTGTGCGGTGGCCCCGAGCTGATAGGAAATCAGCTGTCCCAGCCCCTGGGCCATCACCAGCTCGACGCGCCGGATATCCTCCGGCCGCTTGAAGTAGAATTGAATGACGCCCACGACCTGACCTGCCTCTATGATCGGGACAAGGATGGCGGCGCCGAGCGCCGGATGCCGGGGCTGGATCTCTTCCGCATTCTCGATGATCCGAAGCTCGCCGGTCGCGATGACGCTCTTGGTCAAGTCCGATTGGATCTCTTCTCCGGGATCAAGGGTACGGCTTGCTGTGCCGGCATGGGCCAGGAACCGCTCCGTATCGGTAATGGCGACGGCCGCTGTTTTCAGCTCTCGCAGCAGCAAGGCCGCCACGGCCTGAGCCGTACGGTACGTCAGTCCCTGCTTCAAATGCGGGAGCGCCGATTCCGCGATATGGAATGCCTTCTCCGTCTCATACGCGGCTGCACGTTCCTCCTCGGTGAGCGCGACCCGCAGCATCGTCGTAAAGATTGCAATGGAGATGCTGTTCGTCAGCACCATCGGCAGGCCGATCAGGTTGACCAGTTCCACTGCACGATCCGGCTCATCCGCACAGATCAAAATCATCCCCATGAGCAGGATCGGAGCGAACATGCCGACAAATAACGCTTTCGCCGGCGAGATGACCCGCTCCTGCGAGAAGAATCGGGCCACGCCTCCTGCAAGCGCTCCCGTTAACGGTACGGCGATTGCGCCTGCCAGCCCCGTGGCACCGCCGATATACAGGAGGTGGGCTCCTGCCAGGAGCCCGCCCCCGATGCCAACGCGGGGACCGCCGATCAGTCCGCCGATCACCACCCCGACCAGGGCAGAGTGGGCCAGCGCCTGCTCCCCGGTCAGCCGCATCAGCCAGAAGGAGGAACTGGACTCGCCGTTCTCCACGACAACGCCAGCATAGGTCCCCAGGATGCCGAAGAGCCCGAATAGGCCGGAATAGATGAACATCCGCATGCCGGACATCTCTTTGCGGTCCAGCAATTGGCGGAACAGCGGAATTCTCGTCAGTATAAAAGTCAGGATGAGCAGCATGCCCATCCGTTCGAACAAATGCAGCGTCAGCTCCTGCATGGACATCCCTCTTTTTTGATGGACTTCGAATCGAATCTTCATCTGACGTTCGGTAACGCTGTAGATACGGAAAGAACATCTTTGAATACGGTTTCATTTTTGCAAGAAAGATTATATAGCATGGTGAGGATTTGGACAATAAAAAGGCATAACATGAAACTAATGTAAAAAAATGCATGAAGGAGGGGAGGATATTCACGGCTTGGCGAGCGCGCAAAAAAACCGTATCCCGCATAATGCGTATATACGGCTGGTTCATCAATTCAATTACACACGCATAGGAGCCCCTCCCCCGGATGACAACGAGTCGGAGCAAGGCATTTCCCGTCGGGATCGCATGCCTCGCATAAAAACGGGTTCGCTTCGGGTTGTCGGGGTCCGGGCTTCAATGTTCAAGGTTACTGGTTTATCGGTTTATCGGGCTATCGGGTTATCGACCATTTCCTTATGACCTGATTGGTCACCTCCGACAGCAGCAACCCCAGCGCGATGGCGCCTGAAATCATGAACGCCTGGGCCCCCAGCTGGACGGCCTGATCGAATTGATTCTGGGCCACATGGCGAAGGGCATTATAGGCGACACCGCCCGGTACGAGCGGAATAATCCCCGACACGCTGAACACAATGATAGGAGTTTTGTATTTTTTGGCGAAAAAATGACTGATCATCGTCACGCAAAATGCTGCGACTACCGTGGCCGTCACCGGCTCAACCCTCATATCCTGAAGCATGATGTAGAGCAGCCAGCCCACCATGCCGGCAAACCCGCACTGCAGCAGTGCTTTTTTGGGTACGTTAAAGATGATCCCGAATGCCGCCGAAGCAACGAAACTCGTAATGAGCTGCTGTATATAAAAGGTTGCCACCATTATCCCTCCATACTTCTCATCTCTTAGAATGACAAAGTAAACGCAATCCCCGCGCCGATGGCAAAGGACGTAACAAAAGCCTCTGCCCCTTTGGACAAGCCGGATATCAGATGCCCTGCCATCAGATCGCGAATGGCATTCGTGATCAGCAAGCCCGGTACAAGCGGCATCACGGAGCTGATAATGATCGTATCCAGCTGATGGCCGAATCCGAATCTGACCATCCAAACGGAGGTTATGCCGATGACGAGCGCCCCCGAGAATTCGGCGAAGAACCGGACAGGAATGACCCGATGCATGAACACGAAGCAGGAGAAGCCCAGGCCGCCCGCAACGGCCGCCGGTACGAAATCCGGCCAGATGCCGCGAAACATGATGAGAAAGCACCCGCTTGCGATCGCTGACAGTAGAATCAGCACCCATGTCGGATAAATGGCCTGCTCATGCTCGATTCGCTCCAGGGCCCGGTAAGCCTCTTCCATCGTCAGCTCGCCGAGACTGACGCTCCGGGACACGCTGTTGACCTGATCGATCTTATGGAGATTGGTTGTCCGATCCGAAATACGAATAAGCCGCGTAATATGCTGCGGCTCCTCCACCGAGAAGATAATGCCCGTCGGAGTCATATAGCTGTGGCTGTTCTCCACGCCAAAAGCCGCGGCGATCCGCATCATCGTATCCTCGACCCGATAGGTCTCCGCGCCGCTCTGCAGCATGATTTTGCCTGCTAACAAGCAGACCTTGATAATGTCATGCTCCCGCTTCAACAAATCATTCAAATCGACAATCCTCCTGCTGAACACATTCCGATTCAGAATCTTTGCCTATATTATAGTATCATTTCCATGATAAAGCATAGGATATGCTTTAAAGCAGCGCTGCAGCAGCCTCCATTCGTTTGATTCCAACTCATCGCCCGCAACAAAAAGCCTCCCGGTGATCGGGAGGCTTCTCTGCTATTTATTCTCGAAATCGGCTTAATAGGCGCCGCGGATGTGCATGGCTACCTGCTCCTGATAGAAAAGCGCAAGGCGTTCTTTCTCCTCCATGCTGAACGAAGGCACGTCCAGCGTGCCCAGGTTGTCTTCGATCTGGCGGACGTTGCGGAAGCCGGGAATCACGGCAGTGACCTCCGGGCAATCCAGAATCCAGCGCATGGATGCACGGGCCATGTCGCCTCGGCCCTCGGCAATCCAGGCGAGCTCTCTGGCGAGCTCGACACCCTTTTCGAATCGGAGGCCGGCAAAAGTCTCGCCTACGTTAAACTGCTCGCCGTTGGCGTTGAAATTCCGGTGATCCCCCTCGCTGAAGGTAGTGCTCTCCGTAAATTTTCCGGTTAGCAAACCGCTCGCGAGCGGCAAGCGCACCAAGATGCCGACGCCCGATGCTTTGGCCTTCGGGAGCAGCTGGGCCAGCGGTTTTTGGCGGAACAGATTGAAGATCACCTGCAGGGACCTCACCCCTGGTACCCCAAGACAGAACAGTCCTTCCTCCACCGTCTCCACGCTGACGCCGTAATGCCGGATTTTCCCCTCGGCCTGCAGCTTGTCCAGCACTTCAAACACCCGTCCGTCCTTTAATACTTCGAAGGGAGGACAGTGAACCTGATAGAGATCAATCCGCTCCCGCTGCAGCCGCTTCAGACTGCCCTCGCAATAACGGCGGATCGACGCTTCGGAATAGGTCTGAAGATCATGAATATCACCGGCGCGGCAAAACTTGGTGGCCACATGCACGGTATCTTCCTTCCCTTTGGTTGCGCGCGCGAGCAGATCCTCGGCATGCCCGTCTCCATAGACGTCGGCCGTATCGAAGAAGTTTACGCCCTCGCCGATGGCGCGATCCAATCCCTTCAATGCTTCATGATCATCGGTCTGCCCCCATGAGCCTCCGATCGCCCATGTTCCGAAGCTGACCTCGCTAATGTGAAGCTCCGTATTTCCCAATTGTCTGTAATTCATCGACGTTATAGCCTCCTCATCCAACTGCCATACTAGTTCACACTACTAGACTAAACGTTAAATCGCTTTCATTCAATCCATATATCATATATCTATTTCATCGGGGATCGTTGACAAATGATTCCATCGTCTTTATAATAACAATCAATAATAACCAACGTTGGATATCCAGTAATGGAACTCACGATTCTTCACACACATCCTAAGGAAGTGACCCTACATGACCAACCTCATCCTGCTTTCATTCCTGCGCCAGCGTCCGATGCACGGATATGAAATCCAGCAGCTCATTCAGGCCAGCCGTATGGACCTGTGGACGAATATCCTGTCCGGTTCGATCTATTACGCGCTGAACAAGATGGAAAGCGACGGGTTGATTGCAGCCACTGCCGAAGAGCGAACCGGCGCGAGACTCCGCAAAATTTACAGCATCACGGATGAAGGCGAGAAGCTATTCCAGAAGATGATCCGCGAGACGTTGACGCTTCCCCCCCACACCGTTAAATCCGACTTTTCGCTCGGTTTGGTCTGGATCGAGGACATTCCTAAGGAGGAAGCGGTGGAATTGCTGGAGCAGAATCTCAAGCAAGTGGAAGAGTCGTTGTCCCAATGGCGTTCGGGCAAGGAAATCAAGGGCCAGCACGGCTTATCCAAGATCGCCCTTGCCACCTTCGATAATGCGATTTCGATTTTGGAACAAGACATCGCCTTTCTCCACAAGATCATTGCAATCGTTCAAGAATAAGCCTCAGCTTCAGCTGCGGCTTTCATTTTCGGTCTATAGCCAACATTGGATATATATATTGGACAAATATCGCCGGCATATGGATGCCGCTCCTCATCCTGGCCGGCTTTACGATCCTCATTCTCGGTGCGGCGGCATGGACCTTCCGCGGGGACGCAGAGCAGCCTGTCGGGTGGAGGCAGGGATCCGCCAAGAAAGCGGCATCGACGTAAAGGCGTACAAAATCCGGTTAACCCCTTGTATAAAAGACATCTCATGCGGTATACTGAACAACAATATCAGTATCAGGCCGATGAAGAGCTTCCAACTCTGAGGCGTTCTCGTCAAGGGGATTCGATCTACACCCGATCAGCCGTCCCCCTAAGTTAACCGGACCCGCCCGTTACCGCGGAATCAAAGTGGATTGAACGCGGGCCGACATGTTCCTTGGTCAGGTTACGGTTCAATCAATTTGGGTGGCACCGCGAGCGCATAAGCGTCCCTCGTCCCATATGGACTAGGACGCTTTTTTATTTTTATAGGGCAAAGGAGCGCGGTGATTATGTTAGATATGAAATGGATCCGGGAGAGCGCGGATCATCAGGAAGAATTGCAGCAGGTGGCTGACCGGAAAGGCATCGCCCTTTCGGTTGCCGAGCTTGTCAAGCTGGATGACCAGCGGCGTACGCTGCTGTTGGCCGTGGAAGCATTGCGCCAGAAGCGCAATGCTATCTCGCAAGAGATCAGTGACCTGGTGCGGCAAGGCAAACCAGATGAAGCGGAACGGCAAAAACAGCAGGTCAAAACCATCAATGAGGAGCTAGGTCAGCAGGAAGCGTTATATCGGGAGGTTGACGAAGCTTATAACGAGCTGCTTATACTCGTGCCGAATATCGTGTCGCCGGACACGCCTGTGGGGGCCTCGGATGAGGACAATGTGGAGATCAGACGAGTCGGCGAGCTCCCCGTGTTTGATTATCAATTCAGGGACCATGTCACGCTCGGCGAGCTGCATCGCATGATCGACATTCCCCGTGGCGTCAAAACCGCAGGCACGCGCAGCTACTACCTGACCGGCATCGGCGCAATGCTCCACCGTGCCGTTCAGCAGCTTGCGGTGGATATGCTCGTCGCCAAGGGTTTCACCCTTATGGACGTGCCGTTGACGGTAAGGACGGAGGCCATGCAGCATACGGCCTTCTTCCCGCTCGGTCAGGATCAGGCCTTTCAAATTACGGAGCAAGATAAGTGGCTCGTCGGTACCTCGGAGGTGCCGTTGGTATCGTTCTATAGCGGTGAAGTCGTCGATGTAGCTGAGCCGATTCGCCTGGCAGCAGCGTCGCTCTGCTTCCGGAGCGAGGTTGGCTCGGGCGGGCGGGACGTCCATGGCCTCTATCGGGTGCACCAGTTCGCGAAGGTGGAGCAGGTCGTTCTTTGCGAAGCCAGCACGGAGGCCTCGGAGCTGCTTCTGCAAGAGATTACGGCCAATGCCGAGGAGCTGCTGCAGAAGCTCGAATTGCCTTACCGGGTCGTTGCCGTCTGTACCGGGGACATGTCGCAGAAAACGTACAAACAATACGACATCGAGACATGGATGCCAAGCCGCGGAGCTTATGGGGAGACCCACTCGTCGTCGAATCTGCTCGACTTCCAGGCGCGCCGCTCGAACATCCGCTACCGGGACGCGAAAGGCAAGCTGCGCTACTGCCACACCTTGAACAATACGGCCGTGGCTTCGCCGCGGATTCTTATCCCGCTGCTGGAGAACCACCAGCAGCCCGACGGCTCGATCCTCATTCCGAAGGCGCTCAGGCCTTACATGAACGGGATGGAGCGAATTGAGCTTCCGAACGGAACGGAGAACAGAACGGAATAAGGATACCATCAATTTATTATCTAACGTTCAACAACGCAGCCATTGAATGGCTGCGTTGTTGTGGTTTTGGAACTCATATTTTAAGAGAAGCTTTGCACCCCCGCTCCTTCATTAAAAAATGCAAGAAGAGAGTTTAGCGATACTTAGACCAGCTTAAAAAGCATATACTATATGGATGAGCTGTATGCCGACTCTGCAAGCTACCCCAAAGCTGGACCATTCAATCATCGCAAGAAAAATTTCCGCTAATTGCAGTCTGGATTCTGGGAAAGTG
>NZ_AEXS01000110.1:0-81786 GCF_000204455.1 Paenibacillus sp. HGF5
TCGTTCTGCACCAGGATTTCTCTTAATATCAGCTGCAGCGGGAATTTCTCCCGGTCCGTCAAATAAATCATAGCGTCAAAATACGAGTTCCAGTGACCCACTCCATAGAACAGGATCATCACGGCGATGATCGGCATGGACAATGGCAGCACGATTCGAAACAACATATGGAAGTCGTTGCAGCCGTCGACGTAGGCGCTCTCTTCCAGCTCCACCGGAATCCGGGTCTGAAAATAGGTTCTCATAATAATCATATTGTAGGCGCTGATCGCACCGGGCAGCACCAATGCCCACATCGTATTCAGTAATCCAAGCTCCTTGTTCACCAAGTACAGCGGGATCAGCCCGCCGCTGAAAAACATCGTAAAAGCAAACAGCAGCGTGAATAGTCCCTTGCCATAAAAGCGCTTTCTGGATAGCGGGTACGCACCGAATACCGTCATCATGATATTGATCGCGGTACCCACGAGAGCGTAAAGCAGCGTATTGGCATACCCGCTCCATATTTCGCTGTTCTCGAATACTTTGGCATAGCTGTCCAGGTTGAAGCCTGCCGGAAAGAGCAGCAGCGGCTTGTCCCATATTTGGCGCGGATCGGAGAATGACGCAAACAAAACAAAAATGAGCGGGTACAAAATGACGATGGTCACGAGAATCGACAGCACTAGTATTATGATATCGGCCAGTTTTTCTCCCGGCGTTCGTTTAATGTTCAGCAGCACTTCTTAGGTTCCCTCCCTATTCCTGCATCGACGGCCTTTACCACAAGCTGGTCTCCCCCGCCTTGCGCGCAACCGCGTTAACGATGATCAGGATGATAAAATTGATCACATTGTTGAACAGGCCGACTGCCGCCGAAAAGCTGTACTGGGTGTTAAGCAGTCCGCTCTTGTACATGTAAGTGGAGATCACCTCGGAGGTTTCCAGGTTCATCGCGTTTTGCATCAACAGGATTTTCTCGAAGCCGACACTCATGATGCCGCCGGCACTCAAGATAGACAGGATTACGATCGTCGGGACAATACCGGGAATCGTAATATGCCATATTCGGCGAAATTTGCTGGCCCCGTCCATATATGCAGCCTCGTACAGGTCCGGCGAGATGCCCGAGATGGCTGCGCTGTAGATGAGCGAAGACCAGCCGACTCCCTGCCAGACGCCCGACCAGACATAGAGATGCCAGAATTTAGACGGCTCTGCCAAATAATCGACCGGTTCCTTCCCCAAGGAAACAAGGATGGAGTTAAAGACGCCATTCGTAGGCGAGATGAAAAAAACAGGATACCGACTGCAACGACGACCGAAATAAAGTGAGGTGCATAGGATATGCTTTGAGCGAATGAGCGGAATTTGCGATTCCGAATCTCGTTGAACAAAAGCGCCAGCAGGATCGGTGCGGGAATGCCGACCAGCAGTCCGTATAAACTGATCCCGATCGTATTTTTCAGAATCGTCCAAAAATAATAGGCGTCAAACAGCCTCTCGAAATGTTCGAACCCGACCCAAGGACTGTTCCAGATGCCGAGTCCGGGCATGAAATCCTTGAAAGCGATTTGTACGCCGTACATCGGCCAATAATGCCAGATCAAAAAGTAAAGCACTGCCGGGGAAATGATGATATACAGCCCGATATTTCGCTTTAGCTGCCTCTTAACATGCGTCCACCGGGTGGGTTTGGGAGCGGGCTGTGGGGATGCCGAGTTTAATCGGGCGTCCATGCTTAATCATGACCTCCTTTATCTAATCGAATAGCGTGTAGCAGAAGTCTGAGCTGTGCGAGATCATCAGCAAGATCTGCTTGGTACAGTAATATGACACCTCCCTTCTATACACTTGTACTAACATTTGTTATGTAATTCATAATTTGTTATAACACATTTTAGTAAGGTTTTATTTTCCAGTCAATATGACATCGAATAATTGCTACTTTAGTTGTATAAACGCGGATTTGTTATGACAAATTTCGACGGTTATAGACTTATTAACATCGTCCTGCGTGCCGTAGGTTGTCGAACGATCCTCACAAGGGAGCGCCGGTATCATTCCGAGCAAAAGAAACAGCCGCGTGGTTTACGCGGCTGTTTCTTTTAAATATACGAGCGTTTAGAAACGCATGGTCGATGTTCATTACCTTGCTCTAAGACTGCTTATAGATATGCTGCCAGCTTTGCCAGCACATTCGCCTGTTCAGCCGTCAATTTATTGCCGGATTGCGCCCTGACCTGATTGTTAAAAGCGTTCAGCTTGCCTTGCTTAGCGGAGTCGTTGCCTCGATCCTCCGCCTCTTTGGCGCCTTGCAGCTTGCTTGTCAACGATTGAGCCAGGCCCGGATCGGCAGCGGCAAACCGCGCTGCAAGCTCGGACAAGCTGTCATAGGTCACGGCTACCTCAAAACGAAAGACGGATTCCGTTTTATTTCCGGCCAGATCGACTGCCGTTACGGATATTTCATGGGAGCCTGGTTCGAAGGAATAGGCAGGACGTTCGAGCAGCGGAAGAGAACAAGGATTGTCAGCTAACCCTGACAGACTGTCGACGGCACTGCACGAAACGTATACGGAGTCGGTTACCGTGTACGTACGCTCACCGGTGAATTCAACGACGGGAGCCGTCTTGTCGATCTGCACGTTCAGCGTTCCAGGTGCCTCAGATACGCCTGAGAAGTTGGTGGCGGAATAGGTCACCGTCGTGACGCCTTCCTCAGTGATTTGAAGCTGAGCCGTACTCCCTTTTACCGTGGTCTTCTCTATCGGCTGCGCCCCTTCCGCAGCATATGCAATAGAGTACGCGCGGTCGGAAGAGATGGACAAGGACACATCGGCATTCACCCAGCCGTTCTCGTTGGGAGAAGGCGATAGGCTAACCGTCGAGACGGGCGGAACGCTGTCTTTTACGGTTACGAAGAAATCGTCATAATAGGCCGTTGCCACATTGTATCTGGAAGTTACCGCAATCAGTTTCGCATAAGCTGCATTAGCCGGAGCCTTCCCTCTGAGCGTCACTTTCTGCCATTGGGCCAATCGCGATTCATCCAAATGGGTTTCCAGTGTTGAAATCGTGGCGTTATTGCTGTCAAAGAATCGGAACATAAAGCCGGGCTGGCCCGATTCAATATAGAGATTCATGCCTGCCGTATATTCCTCTCCCGGGATGACGGGAATCGCATCACTTTGTACGGCAACGGATGCCGTTCTCAGCGTGTCCGTAATCTTCAGACTGTGCGTTCCCGTGAAACTGCGTTCCGTGCTGAGATCATAACGATAACCGTTGCCTGGAGCGAATAATTGACTCCATCCCTTCATTTCCTCTTCAAAACCAGGATTGGTGACGGGAACAGCCGTATGCGGCGGTTCTTCCACGACCTCTCCGTCAACTTCCATCCGATACAGAATCGTATTGGTCTGCATGTCTGTGAAATAGAGATTTCCGTCCACATGTAAATCGAATCTGGAGGTGTCGGCCAATGTCCGATGCTCCAGCGTTTCAGGGTCAATGACCGTCAGTTTGTTGTTGAACAGCACGTAAAGCAGACCATCCTCCGACCAGCGGAGCGGGTGATGCGCCCATTGGCTGAAATTCAAGCTTGGATACACTTTTTTGCTCTTCACGACTTCATACGTATCGGGGTCGATCGCAAAAATATACTCATAAGATGCTCCCCAGATCAAACCGTCCGGGCCGGCCGAAAGATCTCCGATGAATATCGGTTTATCCAGTCCCGGAACGCGGAGCGGAAACTCGGTGATTTTTTGCTGCGTCTCTTCATCCCAAACAAAAATCTTCGCTTCCGCTTCCGTCGGCTCGGAGCCCAGTCCGCCCCGAATCGTGGTGGAACCGAACACCTTGCCGTCATGAACCGTCGTGCTGAGCACGCTCTGATTCTGGACGACGTTGCGATGAACGTTGATTTCTCCGGTGGCGGTATCATAAACTGTCAACGAGCCGCCCAAAGTGCCGTAACCGGAAATCGTCGAAATGTAGAGCTTGCCTTTGGAACTGGAGATATCAACCAGCCTCTCCTGATCGTTGCCTAAGACGGCCAGTCTCTTCGGATTGTTCATTCCAGGCTCCGTCGATAAATCGAACTCGTACAGTCCGCCTTCAGGGTACACGCCCATATAGACTTTATTGCCTACGGCATGAACGCTATCCGCTTGGCCGATGCTGAACGGCGTTGCGGTGTTATTGGTCAGATCGACGAGCGAGGAACGGGCCTGCGAGCCGGTGGTGATCAAATGAGTGTCCGATACGCTTTTCAACCGGTTGACAACGCCGGGCAGACCCGGGATGACCGGCGGCATCAGGTGCACCTGCTTGGTTTCGATGTTCATGATCGTAACCCCGCCGTCATATCGGACGGTCACCAGATTTTTGCCCGGGTATTCCGGATTATTGGGAAATTCCACCCAATCTACTCCCCGAAATCCGCTGTTGTACTCCATGCCGGTCAACTCGACCTCATGCGTGTCAAGATTAAACGTTTTCAACTTCTTGTCGGACATATAATACAGTTTTCCGTTAAGCGAGTCCGTCGCGTGCAGCCCCGTTACGTTCTCCAGCACAACATCCAGCCAGCTTTCCGTCTGTGTATCGTAGATAAACGCCTCTCCAGGAATGCCGCTTCCGTCCGTATATCGGGCAAACAAATAACGGTTATCTATCGTGCTCAGGTCATACACGGTGTCTTCTTTAACCGGCAGGGAAGCCGCGATATTTGTTTTCTCACCGGTCGCTAAATTCACGCGCACGATCTGCTTATGCGCGGTGCCGGCATAAATATTGCCGCCCTGGTAAGCAATGGAGCGCACATATTCCTGGTCAAGCACGCCGATGACGCGGCCGTAATCTTTGGTTTGCTTCGTAGCCGGGTCGTATTGATACACTTTGCCGCCTGGATAGGTTCCGACATAAACGCGGCCTTGTTCATCCGTGGTAATGCTGTTCGGCACCGACTGCCCGTCGAATTGGGCAACCTGCTCTGGCACGTGAGTTACGGGAGAGTAGCTCCACAGCCTGGCTCCGCCGCCGTCGGCCGCAAGGAACAAGGTCCCGTCCGGTGCCGTGGTATGTGCCCAGGAGCTTTCAGAGGGGCCGATCGGAATGCTGCGAAGCAGTTTATAATCCTCCAGATCGATCACGTTCAGATGCCCCGGCTTTCCTTTACTGGTCGCATAAAGAACGTTGCGGCCTTCTTCCTTCCCTGCCGTACCGTTGAATACGGCAACCGTATAGTTGTTGGGAACGAGAATTTCCTCCGGTGTTCCGTATGTTTTCTGAGCAAGCCTGCTCTCCCCGGAAGCAGCGGCGAGACCGCCGCCCGAACAAACCAATAACAGACACAATGCCAGCATAAAGACCTGGTACTTGCCGCTTTTTGCGAATCTCATAAATGACCTCCTTAGAATTCGGTGTTGACTATCCCGATAGACCGCTCCTATAGCTGTGAACGAATCCGGCAGGCATTCAGCCTCTTTTTTTTAGTAATCTGAACCTCCTTTGGTCAAGATTAGACGCAACCGCTCTGGTGGAATATGGAAGACTAGCGGAACCGTCTGGCCGTATATTAGGCAAATACCGGGATGGTGTCAATCCATAACGATCATGCTATATTCCTCTTGTCCCTTTATTCGACAATGTGGATATTTCAAAAGAAGCAGAAGCATCACAGCATTAAAGTTGTTATTTCTAGCGGTTAACCAAGCTCGATTCTGTCACAAAGTTAAGGTTAAACGACAAAAAAGCCGCATTATAAGCGGCCCCGCTTAAACAGCAAGGTACCGTCAAACGGATGGTATCTTGCTCAATTTTATCAAGCTCTTTATGAAATTCTACAATTGGGATCATAGCGAAATGGCTGAGAAACCGATGATATCTCAGATGCGGGAATAGAAAAATAAAAGACTGCCCTTCAGCAGTCCTTCCTGTTCTTTCGTATGTTACTCTGATATGTCTGCACCGTCTTCATTCAGGCATCGAATGTAAACCCGGCACATTCATGGATGCCTGCATGCCTGGCGGTACTGCCTCGGCGAAACCCCGAACTGCTTGCGAAACTGATCGGCAAAATGATTGTAACTGTTAAACCCTACGTCATGAGCAGCTTCATTCGCCGTACGGCCCGAATGGCTCATCAATAAAGCGGCATGGCGAACCCTCATCTGGTTCAGATGCTCCAAAATGGTGGATCCCGTTTGCTGTTTGAACAAGTGCGCCAGCCTGGATCCCGAAATTCCGATCTCTCGGGATAAGGCATCAATTTTGACGTCTTCTTTTAACGAACGGGATAACAACCCAAGCGTTTGCTCGACTCTGGGATCTAGCCTCTTGTTCGTCCGCTGTGCAAGCAGAAGCAAAATCTCACGCAGGGCGTTCTCGCACAGAGCTTCCCACAGTTCTAACCGGTCCAGCGAATCTTGCAGCACATTACGAAAGGCCAGCTCGACACGGCCTCGGACACGTTCATCGGGCAAGGTTTCGACCAGAAACTCCTCGTTCGGCAGCATCCCGTTCTCCGGAAGCCCGGGATAATGGATCCAAAGAAAGTTCCAATGCGTCCCCTGCACGGTCCCGTATTCATGGGCGATGTTGGCGCGCAGCAGGCCGAGCTGCCCGGATCCGCAGCATTTCTCCCCGGCAGGCGTGCGGAAATAGCCCTCACCCTGCAGCGTGTAAACAAGCAGCCAGTCTTGCATTCCGTTAGGACGACGCAGGCGATAAGAATCGTCTTGCTCGAAATGATCGCCGAATATGGTTCCGGTGCTTTCTAACGATATGGCATGCCTATCAGCCGGCGTTCTCAAGCGACCTCTCCTCCTCTGTACCCCGAATAGCAGAATTCCGGTAATATTAAGCAGAAATCATACTTCCTCTCAAGTTAAGCAGACCTTATTCTATTGTCAACAGGAAAACCATTAATTTGCGGGAGGAACTGCTATGAGAGAGAAGTTACACGTATTGACGGAAGAACAGCTGCACAATTTCGAAACGGAGGGATTTTTAATTGTAAAAGGTCTCTTCCGCGAGGAGGAGCTGTCGGAGATCGAAGCAACGTTTGAGGAGATCAGCCACACGACCGTGCCCGGCCACTTTGAACCTGTGCTGGACGATGAATCCGTTGAACCGCTCAAACGTTATCCCCGCGTTATGCATCCGCACCGCTTCCATGCAACCGCGAAGAAATACATGCTGCATAAACCGGTCATGCAGGTATTGGCCGATTTGTACGGGGAACCGGCGCTCGCCGCCCAAAGCATGTTCTATTACAAACCTCCAGGCTCCCGCGGCCAAGCGCTGCATCAGGACAACTTCTACCTGCAGGTGGAGCCGGGCAATTGCATTGCCGCATGGACCGCAATCGACGCGGCCGATGAAGAGAACGGCGGTTTGCTCGTCGTTCCGAAAACAAGTGATTATGACCTGGTATGCCCGGAGGAAGCCGATTCGAACGAGTCGTTTACCACTCATTTCGTGAAGCCGCCCAAGGATAGAAAGGTCCTCCCCGCGATCATGGACAAAGGGGACGTCCTGTTCTTTAACGGCAACCTGATCCACGGCTCCTACCGCAACAAATCCAACCGGTTCCGCCGCGCCTTCATCTGCCATTACGCCAACGCGTCGGCCACCAAAATCGGTGCATTTTATCGGCCATTGTTCCGGGAAGACGGCACGGAGATCAACCTTGACGTCAATCCGAATGGCGGTCCGTGCGGCATCGAATTCGATACGGCTTATCCCCATTGAATGAGTGCCGGCCAGCCCGGCACAATCGAAAAAATAAATAAAAGTGATTTTATCTGTTGGCAATCAACAGAAGACAGCCAGCCCTAACGGGCTGGCTGTCTTCTGTTTCAGTATTTTTTTGGAACCCGATGCATGGATCTCCTCCCCTCACGGTAGGTCTATTTGTTTCCTTTCGGAACCCTGAATTTCAATTGATCCACAATCATCCAATTTCCGGACCGTTTCACTCCTTTGATCGTATGTTCGCTATTTTGAAGACCGTTCAGGCGGTAGACGCTCTGGAGGGTCTGCCGGCTGTCATGATAAGCATTGATCGTTTTCATGAATTTGCCGTCCACATACAGATCGATTTTTCCTTGGCCGGGTCCTTTCGGCGTCAGCAGCTCAACGCCAGTACCCTGGAAGGTATATTCAAAATAATCGCCGTTCGACGGCGTAGCATGCACGTCATTCAGGTAGTCTCCGCGGAACTGGAACTCGAACACATTCGTTCCGACCGGTGCTTTGGCCAGATACGATTTCTTGATTTTCACCTTATCCCTGGATACGCTATAATCCTTGCCTTCCTTTAGAAGGCCGGCGCCGTGCTTGATTGCCGTCAGCGTAGTTTCGTCAACTCGAAGTTCGACCTCGACATCCTTCGGATTCCGGCCGTTTTTGTTAAACGCAGCAGCACCCGGCTCGATCAGATCGGTTACCCGATATTTCAAATGATCTAGCAGCATGTAATAGCCCGACTTTTTCACGACTTTCACCGTATGCTCTTCATCTGTCAATCCATCCACATGATATACGCTTTGCTGAACCTGTTTCTCTGGTGCATAGGTGCTTATCGTCTGCAGGAAATCACCGTCTACATAGATATCCATATCGCCTTGGGCATTATCCTTCTCCGTAATCAACTCAATGCCAGTTCCCTTAAAACGGAATTCATAATAATCACCGTTCTTTTCCGTAAAATGCACGTCGTCCTTGTAATCGCCCAGTCCCCGGTTCCTGCTGTGCTGCCATGCTCCTATATACCTCAGGGACGCATCATCGTCGTTGACGGTCACATAACGCCCTCTGGACGTGTCGATGATCACCACGGCAAGGTCCTGCGGCCTGCCCGAGCTGAACGCAAGTTCAAGCTTCGCCGTACCCAGCGGCAATTGCTTGAGAAAGGTCGACAGAATGGTAATCTGATTACCGGAAACGATGTAATCCGTGCCTTCCTGGAGAACCGAATCCCCATAGCGAATACCGGTCAATTGATTGCCATTGAGCTCCATCGTGGCCGTAACGGCTTTCTGTACCTCGGCATTTTTATCAAAGCCTGCCACACTCGGTACAATGGTGCTATTCGGCGGTGTTGTATCCCCTACATCGACAGCCAGGATTTGCGGAGCACCTCCGCTGAAAGAAAAATGCAGAAGTGCCCGGCCAACCGGCAGGGTTGCCAGATAGCTTTTGCTCAGCACGATTCGATTGCCGTTCACCGAATAATCCGTGCCCGGTTTCAGATCGCTGCCGCGATGAGATATTCCCGCAAGCGAGTTTCCATTCCAGGCCACACCTACCGTAATATCCTGCTGCACAGCCTCGTTCTTATCAAACGACTCTTTAGTCGTCTCGAGCAGACTATGTTCGGCTGCGCTATCCTCCACGGTCAACACAAGCGTCTGCGATGCTCCTCCGCTGAATGAGAACAAAAGCTGTGTCAAGCCGTTCGGTTGAGCAGCCAGATAAGACTTCTTCAGCATCACTTGCTGATCCGCCAGCGCATAGTCCTGCTCTTTTACAAGCTCGATTTCGCCATTCTTAATGCTGTCCAGCGTATATCCGTACGTTGCACCCGTGACGGTTACCTCGGTCTCGGCCGAATCCGCTTTATCGTAACGAACGGCAGACGGCGTAATCAGATCGGGCATAAGAACCCGGATTTGGTCCAGCAGCATGAAAATGCCGGATTTTTTCACGGCTTTCACCGTATGCGAGCCATACTCCAAGCCGGACATATGGAATACCGTTTGCTGGGCTAACCTGCCCGCATTCGAAGTATCCACCGTTTGGACGTAAACGTCGTCCACATAGATATCCATTTCTCCTTGCGAAGGATCGAGTTCCGTTACAAGCTCAATACCTGTCCCTGTGAATGTGTACTCGAAATACTCCCCATCCTTCTCGGCAAAGTGGACGTCGTCGCCGAAATCACCCAACCCCCGGTTATAGCTTCGGTTCCAGGCTCCGGTATAATGAATGTCGGGGTGGTCATCGTTCAGCGAAATAACGCCGCCGGCGGCTGTATCTATGACAACGACGACTGCACGTTGCGGCTGTCCGTTGGTAAAGGTAAATATAAGCTCGGTCATGCCCACCGGCAGTGAACTCAGAAATTCCCTCTTCAGCTGCATCTGAGCAGCTGAAACCGTATAGTCGATTCCGGCTGCGAGAGTTGTGCTGCCGGTTGCGACGGCAGTGAGCGCGTTCCCGTTCAATGCAAGCGTCAGATTAACATCGGACGGATCCGAAGCCAGCCGTTCATTGCGATCATAACTGATCACCGGCGGATATACCCTGCTATCCTGCACGGTCGTATCCTGTATCGTCAGCACAAGCTGTTGGTGCAAACCTGCCGGGAACGTAAACGTTAACTGTGCCGTGCCGTTTGGTAGATCAGCCAGATATGATTTGTGGATGCGGATGATATTCCCGTTCACGGTATAATCCGTAAGCGGCACCAAATCATGCCCTCCGTTGGATATGCGGCTGACCTCCTTGTTATCGTTCCACTGAACGGTTAACTCGATATCCTGCTGCTTGGAAGCCTCCTTATCGAAATTCGCCGCTGACGGACTAACCGTACTTCCGTTTACCGTCTCGTCGATGACGTCAATCACGAGATTCTGGGTATCGGACGGCAGCTCCATTCCGCCGTTACGCTTCCAGCTTCCTTCATACCTCATGCCGGTATCATCATCATTTACGGCAACCCAGCCGTCTTGCGCCGTTACTCGCAACAAGCGGGAGCCATGCGCAGGCAATTCAGCGCGATAACCATCCTTGTATATCCCAAGATCGCTCCGGCTCCATAAATCGCGGACGGCTGCGGGAGCCTCCAAGCCTATGCTCTGCCAGTCAACGACCATTTCGGCACTCTTCTCCCCAAGATTGAAGAGTCCCACCGTATAACTGCCGTCGCCGTTATTTGCATACCATACCTGCTGTTCGGTATCCGTGGATACCGGATGCGCCGGACGGCCCGCTTGATTGACCGCGATCACTTCTTCGTTGGTCAACAGCTCGATCCCATAATCGTCCAGCTTGGTCATGTCATCTCCAATGTAGAGCGGAACGGCGGATATCGCCCAAAAGGTCATCGCCGATTGGCGCTCATCCTTCGTCAGCCCATCCATTTCGCCATTGCCTACATTCAAGGAATCGAAATCGTTCCAACCCTCCGGCCCGGCATGCCGCCACCATTGCTCCGCTTTGGGGAACAATCGGGCGATGCTCGGCCAAGTCGTAAGCGCCTCCGAACCGCAATAGCATTCGATATCCCAATCGATGCGCCAGCCGTCGGCATGCTCTTTCCAGTAATCCACGTAACGGATATCCAGCGCCCAGGATAATTCGAGCCAAATATCGTGCCGCTTGAGCGCTTGGGACCAGGCCTTCACGTCATCTCGGGCATCCATCGACAGGTCGGATATGCCCGAGCCCGGCGTGACACTATCGAACTTAATGAAGTCGACTCCCCATTCGCCAAGTTGATCCGCGATCGAATCGATGTATTTTTGCGCGCAGGGATTCGAGAAATCGATCTTGTATCCGAGCCCCCAATAATCCGATTTTTGCAGCGGCTGAGCCGCAATCTCCTGCATCCTGCAGCTGGTGCCGTAAATCTGCAGATTGTCTTCATAGGCTTGCGGGGATAATCCCGGAATCAGGTACAGCCCGAATTTTTGGCCGTTGGCGTGCACGTGATCAATCACGTCCTGAAGCCCGTCCGGGTACAGCGTCGTACTGGGAACGGGTCTACCGTACTCGTCCATACTGCCGTTCCAGCCCGCGTCTACATTGATGTATTCATATCCGTATGGCTGCAGCTTCTCATGCATCGCGTCCGATTGCGCTTTAATATGATCCGCCGTGATCCAGCTGCCGGTATGGTACACCTGGAGGCTGTAGCTGCTCCAGCCCATATACGGCTTGCTTGCAAAATCCTCCTCGGCCGCTGCTTGCGCTTCGGTCGGAACCGCAGGGAACATGAAAGCGATCTGTGCCGCGGCTAACAACATGGCCAGCAATAACCGAGCCGAGCTCTTTTTCTTCTTCATTACATCTTCTCCTCTTCGATATTAGGCTTATATTTGCCGAATGCAGTAACGGCTTCCACCAAGCGTTCGGACGAGTGGTTGCGCATGAATGCGGGACTTCACCTCCTGATTTCTTTTGCAGTCAATACATGATAGCGCTTTCTATTTTTGATCATAGAAGATGGAAGGATTTTCAGATAGGGTCAATTCATGCGATACCATCCCGTTTTCCTTCCTGTGGACGGTACATTATTCCGCTGTACCGTACTTTTTTCCGTTCGAATCCGTTACCGGCACGCTTACGAGCCTGCGCCCAAAGGAATGCAACATCCGTAACTTATATAAAATGTTGTCCGAACAAACAAAAGGGTGACATCCACGAAGTTTATTAAGACCTCCGGAGTCACCCTTTGCTACACCGGCCGAACGATTATTTCATCATGCGTTTCAGCTCTTTATACAGCTTACGGTCCAAGTATCGAATCAGTTTGGTCAGCCCATACAATATGGCGATAATCAAGATGGTGATGACGCTCATGAAAATAATCCAACGAATGGATAACGTTCCTCTGGACCATCCAATCATCAGGAGTAAGAGATACGTCACAATGACAATCCAAATGCTGATTGTGAACAAACGTTTCATTACCATCACTCCCCTTCATGTTATCGTATGGACCGCGGGACGATGGGACTGAGTTATCAATGTGAGACGGTTCCCCCATCCGATCATGTGTCCCTAAATTATACCAGATCAAGCAGATCATAAGAGGCTCGGCGAATGATAAAAAAAGAAGATAACCCTGCAAATTCAGGATTATCTTCTCAGCTTCATAATGCCTTGCTATGGTTATGGTGAGAAATTCTTGTTCTCCATCACGATAACGGACTCCGAGCCGGACCTCGATGCCGCCGTTTGTTTTGTATATAAGACCAGCTCGCGGATCGTGCTGCAGCACTGCTTGGCCCCTGTCACCAATAACGGACCGCCGATGAAACTCAGTTTAAGCCTCTTGGACAAAAATCCACCGATCGTCATGATGATGGGCACGGTAGGCGATGTGTTGGAGAATACGATCGGTTCGTCATTCTGGTATTTGTCTTGAAGAATCAAGCACACATTTTCCAACGCGGGGACAACGACTTTGGATGAACCCCGTCCAATCGTGTACACGGGGTTCCCGTTCTCGTCCAGACCGTGAAAGATAAGTTTACCCATATCGGACGTATTCAGTTTATCGAAATAGTCTACCGCCAGAATCTCCTCTTTCGTAAGCTGGCGATTGGTCGGCAATTTATTCAAATGATAAGCTGCAGCCAGAGATGTTGTATGCGTTCCGCCATAATCATTATAAATAAATATCATGTCCATGACCCTGCCTTCCGATTTAATGAGCTTATTATTACCCATTATGCAAATCTCATTCGCCCGCGATTCATGGATTGCTAGACTTGATACTTTCGCAACTAAAAGAAGCCCTGATGATCAGGGCTTCCTCGGGATGAATCCGATTTAAGATGGGCTTAGTCCAGATAAACGGCCTTGCCGATTTTTGCGGATTCGTATAGAGCTTCCAAGATTCGAGATACAACATAAGCTTGTTCTGGGGTTACCACAGGATCTTTATCCTGGTCGATAGCCTCGATCCATCTTCTCATCTCAACATCCGGAGCTTGCTCCTTCTTGCCGTCATAGAACGCAACCCCGCCGGAGTTCAATTCGATTTCGTTTGTATACAGGCGGCTGAATTTCTCGCCGTTGATGCGAAGACCGTTCTTCATATCGGCTCCGCCTTCCGAACCGCTCAGCGAGCATTTGGCTTCATCGACTTCAAGCGTATTGAGCGCCCAGCTGGATTCCAGCATAATGGTTGCGCCGTTCTCCATCACAATCATGCCGAAGGCGGAATCTTCCACCGTGAATTTTTCGGGATCCCAAGGTCCCCAAGCATTGGCCGCATTCTCCTTGCGGGACAGTTCATGGTATGTGGTACCGAGTACAATCTTCGGCTTGTAATTATCCATCATCCAGAGCGTCAGATCGAGCGCGTGCGTGCCGATGTCGATAAGCGGCCCGCCGCCTTGTTTTTCCTCATCCAAAAAGACGCCCCAAGTCGGAACCGCTCTTCTTCGTACGGCATGCGCTTTGGCAAAATAAATATTTCCGAGTTCACCGGCTTCGCATACCTGTTTCAGATAAAGGCTATCTTCGCGGAAACGGTTATTGTATCCGATCGTCAATTTCTTGCCTGTACGTTTCGCTGTTTCCATCATAAGCTTGGCATCGGCGGCCGTTTTGGCCATCGGCTTCTCGCACATAACATGTTTTCCCGCTTCAAGCGAAGCAATGGAAATCTCGGCATGAGAATCATTAGGGGTCAAGACATGTATAATATCGATGCTTTGATCCTGCAGCAGCTCTTTATAATCGCTGTACACTTTAGCTTCCTGGATGCCGTATTTGTCGGCTGCTTCTTCTGCCCGCTCAAGGACAATATCACAGAATGCCACGAGCTCCACGTTTTTTAAACGGCTTAAGCTGGGAAGATGCTTCCCGTTTGCGATTCCGCCGCAGCCGATAATTCCAATACGATAAACTTTAGACATGGATCATCACCATCACTTTTCGTCATTTTTTAAAATTTCATAATTTCTGCTTATTCGAAACTCCTTATAAAACAAGCAGATCGTTGTATGTAATTCTGTCACAACACCTCAACGAATCTCTGAAAGGCACATCACGCTCAACAAAGAGCGGCCGCCAGTCGGCATGTGGAAAACCTTCATCCATCCGAAGGGTTGGTGTACACGCCACGTTTAGGGAAGTGGCCCTATGACTGCTCTATCCCTATGGCGTCTTAGAAAAAAAGTAACAATGAGGGAAATCACTCCTTCCGGCAGCCCGTCATTTATTTTCCGAACATCCACATATAAGGTATCACATCTTACACATTTTTTTAGTCCAACTATGCGACAAAACATATATAAAATTACGACATCATCGCCATGTCTTCAAACAAGGGGCTGCCCGTTCCGAAGCACCATGGTTTACATAATATCCGTTATGAAAATATTATAAATTTTACCAGGAAGCAAGAACCTCCATGCTCCAATGCATGTCCTCATCATTTAAATGCTGACCCCTCACAAAGACGGAGCCGAACCGCCGTCGATATTGATGGCAGTACCCGTTATGTAGGAGGCGGCATCGGACGCCAAAAATACGATGACTTTTGCCGCTTCCTCCGTATCGCCGATACGCCCGAGCGGGATGTTATGGCGCGGATCCCTGGCGTACTGGTCCCAGGTGAGTTCAGGTGATTCACGTTTCCAACGCGCCTCAAGCTGTGCACTCCGTATCGTTCCGATACATACGGTGTTTACCCGGATATGGTCTTTCGCCAAATCGTGACTCATCGCTTTGGTCATGGCTTGTCCTGCCGCTCGGCTGACGCTGCTTGGCATGGATGAAGCCGGCGGCGTTTTGGCCCAGGATGTCGTGATATTAATAATCGCACCGCCGCCGGAATTCCGCAGATGAGGGACGGCCGCACGCGAAAAACGAATCGCGCCGAACAGCTTGAGATCCAGATCGGATGCCCATGACTCGTCGTCGATCTGCTCAAACGGCTTAGCTGCGGCGGTTCCGGCATTGTTCACTAGGATATCGAGCCGTCCGTAGCTTCTTAGCGTTTCGGTTACGGCTCGCATGCAATCCTCAGGTTTCGTAACATCCGCTGCGATGGTTAACGCTTCGGATTTCGATAGATGCCTGATATGATCCGCGGCAGCCCTTAACTGCTCCTCATCTCTTGCACATATGGCAACTTTAGCCCCTTCCATTGCAAACGTAACGGCGGTTTCAAGGCCAATCCCCCTGCTCCCCCCGGTAATCAACGCAACCTTTCCATGGAGTCCCAAATCCATGATCCATCAGCTCCTTTATCTGGATTGCTTGAATCTTTGCCACTAAATACAGCTTCAACATCAACCAGGCGTTTTCCTCTTTGTTCCATCTATTACGCTGCTGATCTGTATGGCCTTTGCGAATGAGCGACATGGGAGTCCAATAAAAAAACCGCGATAAAATCGCGGCTAACTTCACTTCTATTTGTCTCCAAAATCATGATTGGATTCCCTTCTTGCAAAATCCACAAACTGAAATTTATCCAATCGATGTCTGGATTCCGTGTACTGGAAAAGCGTGGTATCTTCCAAGTGGACGTAACCTCGGACCACGACGACATGGGTATCGCTTCCAAGATCCATATAGGACTGGTCCATCGTCGTAGCTCGTTCCACGGAAATGATTTTTTTCGAGTAACTGATCTTTAAATGGAGCTCCTGCTCCAAGTATTGATAGATGGAATCGCCCGTAATTTCTCTCGTTAAACCCGTCACGATGTCGGCAAGCAAATAATCCACATCGAGGATGATGCGCTCCCCTTCGATTTCCCTGGATCGGATCACCTTCCACACGAGCCGGTCCGGGCGGGTTTGCAGCTCTTTCGCGATGGCGTCCCCGGCCGGAACGCATTCCGTTTCATACACAATCGTACGGCTCTTCCGGCCAATCCGTTCCGCCATTTCCTTATAACTGACAAGCCCCGTAACCGGGAAATTCATTCGCCCGGTGTCGAGCACAAACGAACCTTTGCCCTTAACCTTATGAATATAACCGTTCTGGGCGAGTAAATTCAGTCCCTTGCGGACCGTTTCCCTTGTAATTTGATAGGTTGCCGCAAGCTCGTTCTCCGAGGGCAGCTTGCTGCCGGGCTGCAAAGCGCCGGTTTCGATTTGGTCGGCATAGTCTTTATACAGCGTCCAATAAATGTTGTTCGTCATCCTTTATCACCATCAGCTATTGTACCATTTTCGGAGCAGTGATTACATGTTGCAAAGGAACCCGTCAGTGTCCATTACCGAGAGTCACCTGAAGCACTCGCGTTTCGCCAGGAAGCGCCTCGCCTTCAAACTCCGTCACGTTCTGAATGTGATCTTGCCCATCCGGAATAATGACGGGCGTAATGACCGGCAATCCGGCTTGCTGAATGCGATCGATATCGAATTCAAGCAGCAGCTGCCCTTTCCTTATCTCCGCACCCGTTTCCACATGTGCCGTGAATCCTTCGCCTTTTAACGAAACGGTGTTGATACCGACGTGAATCAGGATCTGGATTCCGTTCGCATCCGTCAAAATAATCGCATGTTTGCTCTTCTTGATGAGATGGGCGACTTGGCCGTCAAACGGAGCATACACTTTGCCTTCGGACGGGATGAACGCGATGCCTTGGCCCATTTGTTTATCGGCGAAGGCAGGATCCGGTACCTCTGATAGGGGAACCACTTTCCCTTTGATCGGAGCCATGATATCTAATGCGGCTTGTTTCGCCGCTTCCATCGTTGGACGATTCGTTATTTCCGACGACGCGAACGATCCGGATGGAAGACTGTCGTTCGTTTCCGTATTAACAGCTTGTGCTTTTCCATCTATTCCAGCAGCATTCCCTTCCGTTGCCTGTCGAGACTGCCTGGACAACTGGTAACGCCCGAACAGTAAAGTCCCCGTGAACGGAATGATCATTACAATCGCCATGCCAATGAAGAAGACGCCCCACTGGTTAGGGAAGATGGACAGGAAGCCCGGAATCCCGCCCACGCCAATCGATGATGCCAGGACGTTGTTCACGGCCAGCAGCACGCCCGCAATCCCCGATCCGATCATACCGAAAATAAACGGATATTTATGACGAACGTTGACCCCGAAGATGGCGGGCTCCGTTACCCCCAAGAAAGCCGAGATGGAAGATGTAACGGCGAGTCCTTTCGCCTTCTGTTCCTTCATAATAAACATCATGGCAAGCGCCGCGGCACCTTGAGCAATATTGGACAGCGCCAGCATCGGCCACAAGAACGTTCCGCCTTCGCTGCCGATGAGCTGTATGTCCACCGCAAGGAAGGTATGATGCATCCCCGTAATAACAAGGAGTGCATACAGTCCGCCATAAATCAGGCCGCCCAGAGCGGCAAAGGAGTCAAAAAATGCTGACGAGGCCTGAAGTAAGGACGTTGCCGATGGCAAACGTGATCGGCCCTACCAGAACGAACGCGAGGAACCCGGTCACCAACAGGGCAACGGGAGCCACGACAAGCAGCTTGATGGAATCGTGGACGCGTTTGTTCAGGAACTTCTCGATTTTGGCCAAAATATAAGCCGAGACAAGGACCGGCAGCACCTGGCCTTGATAACCGATTTTCTCCACTTCAAAGCCAAACAGGTTCCAAACCGGAACCGTGCCTTCAAGTTTGGCATCCGCATACTGGTAGGCACTGAGCAGATCCGGGTTTACCAGGATCAGGCCCAGCACGATTCCAAGCAGCGGATTGCCTCCGAACTGACGTACCGCCGACCAGCCGATCAGGACAGGCAGGAAGGTAAAGGCGGTGCTTGCAATTAGATTGATGATCGAGGCTACATCCGCCCATTCGGGATGGACCTGAATCAACGACTGTCCTTCATAGAATATGCCCGGTCCCGTAAGCAGATTGTTAATCCCTAACAATAAACCTGCCATGACGATCGCCGGCAGAATCGGTATGAAAATATCCGCAAGCGTTTTAATGGCACGCTGAAGCGGATTTTGCTTCTTGCTCGCAATGTTCTTCACTTCATCCTTCGATACTCTCGCACCGCCGGTGATATCCATCATTTCGTTGTAAACCTGGTCTACAAGACCCGGTCCGATCACGACCTGAAATTGTCCCTGGGAAGAGAACTGCCCCTTCACCAAATCGTTCGCTTCAAGGGCTTGGGAATCCACCTTGCTGTCGTCCACAAGGGCGAATCTTAATCGGGTTACGCAATGCGTAGCGGCTTCGATATTGTCTTTTCCGCCGACTGCTTCGACAATGCGTTCCACGTTTTTGCGATCAATGGCCATAGCTCTACGCTCCTGACATTATGAATTTAGTTGTTGTGAATAAGCCACATATAGGAAGCATACGGTCGTAGTGCAACTGTTGGCGTAAGCTTGGGTTCTTCCGTTGTGTTGCCGATTAACAGTTGAACCGATCGACTTTCGGTTAGATGATCATGCATCTCCTCGGGAAGCTCGAACGATACGCCGCGGTCGCTGAAATTGGAAATGACAACAAGCGTCTGCTCCTTGTTCGTTCTCGCATATGCATAAATTTCGGGATGGCCTTCATCCAGGCGAACATATTCACCGTCCGTCATCACCGGAAGGTTCTTTCGCATTTCAATCAGTTTCCGGTAATGATGATAGATCGATTGCGGATCTTCCACTTCGGCTTGCGCATTGATCAGCGGATACCGTTCATCGATCTTGATCCAAGGCGTCCCTGTCGTAAATCCCGCCTGATCGCCGTCATTCCAGAGCATGGGTAATCTGGAGTTGTCTCGCGAGCGCACCCTGACGATATGGGCAGCCTCCTCCGGCGTTTTTCCTTGCTCTTGGAGGATGGTATACATGTTTAGAGATTCAACATCCCTAAACTCGGATATGTCATTCCATTTCGGATCGGGCATGCCGATCTCTTCGCCCTGATACACATATGGCGTGCCCTGCAATCCGTGAAGCGTCGTGGCCAGCATTTTTGCGCTTTCCGAGCGGTATTCGCCGTCATTGGTGAACCGGGTCAGCGCACGCGGCTGATCATGGTTATTCCAGAAGAGGGCATTCCAGCCCCCGCCCTTCTGCATGCCGATTTGCCAATCGGAAAGCACCCGCTTCAATTCTTCGAAATCGTAAGGCTTGAGCTCCCACTTTTGCCCGTTCGGGTAGTCCACCTTCAAGTGGTGGAAGTTGAACGTCATGGAGAATTCGTTCTCCTTCGGGTTCGAGTAACGAATGCAATGCTCCAAGGTTGTGGAGGACATTTCTCCTACCGTGACGAGATTGTAAGGCTTGAACACTTTTTCGTTCAATTCCTTAATGTATTCATGCACGCGGGGGCCGTCCGTATAAAACCTGCGTCCGTCGCCCGGCGCCACGGAACCGTCATCGTCTGGATAAGCGGGATCCTTCGATATGAGATTGATGACATCCATCCGGAATCCGCTGACGCCCTTGTCCGCCCAGAACGTGAGAATGTCCACGACCTCCGCCCGGACCTTCTCGTTCTCCCAATTCAGATCGGCCTGCGTCTTGTCAAACAATGTCAAGTAATATTGCCTTGTCCCCTCGTCATACTGCCACGCCGGACCTCCAAACTTGGATTGCCAGTTATTCGGCGGGCCGCCGTCTTCCGCGGGATCCCGCCAGATATAATAGTCGCGATACGGGTTATCGCGTGAGGAAATGGCTTCTTTAAACCATCGATGCCCGGTCGAAGAATGATTCACGACGATGTCGATCATCAAATGCATGTCTCTCTTTTTCAATTCGGCAACAAGTTCATCGAAATCGTCCATCGTCCCGTATGCAGGATCGATGCTGCAATAATCGGCGACGTCGTAACCGTTATCATTTTGCGGAGACACATACACCGGCTGGAGCCACACAATGTCGATGCCAAGTCCCTTTATATAATCAAGCTTTTCCATAAGCCCGCGTATATCGCCGGTTCCCCGGCCGGTTGTATCGTTGAAGCTCTTCGGGTATACCTGATAAACCGTCGAAGTTCTCCACCAATCTTGAGATTGGGTTCTTGGGTTCTGCATGTAACTGGGTCCTCCTCGTCATCTTGTATATACAGGTTGCATATAGGAAAATCATATACATGTATATACAGGTTGTCAACCGTTTAACAATTAATACCCACTTCCAGGACGTTTCGACTACAAAAATAACAATTTAATTGGAATTTTCTTCTGATTTCACGTAAAAAAGACTCCTTGAAGGAGTCTTTTTTTAACATAGTATTGTAGGATACCATCGTAAAGGTACTCTTTATGTCGTTCAAGCCCGGGGGGCCCCTGCCGGATCCGTGACCAGTCGATAGGTTAAGCCCTGTTCTGTTTCAAATGAAAATACGCCTTTGGCGGAGACCTGTACGGGAATGCTGGTATCGCCTTGGTAAACCGCAATCCCATTTCCATGTCCATTGCCTATGCTTACGCTGCATACATTCCCCAAACGAGACATGATCTGTGCCTCCGTCAGTCTTCCATTCTTCCAGCGAATACCGACTTCAAAGCCGCCTCGTGCCCGCAATCCACGCACCTCGCCTTCCGGCCATGCATCCGGCAGAGCTGGCAGCAGCATGAGTAAGGGGCGATGCGACTGCAGCAGCATTTCCGCAATTCCCGCTGCAGCTGCGAAGTTGCCGTCGATCTGAAAAGGAGGATGCGCTCCTAATAAACTCGCATACACACCTCCGTGGTCGTAACGCTCCGAGTCCCCGTCCCGCACCAATCTCAGCATATTGGTTAACAGCCGGAGCGCGCGGTTGCCGTCACCGAACCGGCCCCAAAGCGCCACCCTCCAGCCCAGGCTCCAGCCCGTGCTTTCCTCCCCGCGACGCTCCAAAGAAGTTTGGGCAGCTGCAAACAGATCGGGATTTTCTTCCGCAGATAGCTGCCGTCCAGGATAAACCCCGACCAGGTGGGACGTGTGCCGATGATATACGTCCTCATCCTCGGAGTCATGGGACCATTCCTGCAGCTGGCCGTATCGGCCGACCTGCAGAGGCAGCAAACGTTCCCGTTTGCTGCTCCATTCCTCCCGGAATTCCTCATCCACGCCGAGAATGACGGCGGCTTCCATGCAATTGGTGAACAGCTCCCATATGAGTGAAATATCCATGGTCGCCCCTTCGCTGACGGCCGCCAGCCCTTCAGACGTGCGGAATTTATGCTCAGGCGAGGTCGACGGCGAGGTCAAGAGATGGCCTGCGTCGTTTTCTATTAGCCAGTCCATAGCAAATAAAGAAGCTTCCTTCATAAGGGGATAAGCGAACGATCGTAAATAAGCTTCATCGCCGCTGTATGCGTAATGCTCCCATAAGTGCTGCGTTAACCAGATTCCACCCATTTGCCAAAGCGCCCAGGAAGGATCGCCGTCCCCGTAATTGCCGACCGGTGCGGTATGGGCCCAGATATCCGTATTGTGATGAACGGTCCAGCCCCGGGTGCCGTAATGGACGGCGGCGGTTTCCGCACCGTTTACCGACAGGCTTCTGATCAGCTCCAGCAGAGGCTGATGGCATTCCGCCAAATTACATACCTCCGCGGGCCAATAATTCATTTGCGCATTGATGTTTAAAGTCCAATTGCTGCTCCACGGCGGCCGGGTTGAGGCATTCCATATCCCCTGAAGATTGGCGGCTTGCGTTCCGGGCCTGGAGCTTGAAATCAGGAGGTAGCGGCCATAGTGGAACAGCAGCTCGACCAGGCCTGGATCCCGGGCACCGAATCGTTCGATTCTCTCCTCCGTGTCCATATCTCCGACTGCCAGCGTCTCGCCTAATCGAAGGCTGACGCGGTCAAACAGGCTGCGATAATCGTTGACGTGCCGATCGCGCAGCTCTGTCCAAGACTGGCTGCATGCGGCTTTCATGGTACCCGCAGCTATAGCCGCGGCGGCAGCCGCCGGATGGTCTCCGCCATCGCGGTGACCGGGAATTTGGTCAAATCCGTTGAAGCTGGTGGCCGCAGTGAAGTAAATGACCGCTTCGCTCGCTTCCAGTACATGAATGCCAGCTGCGTCCATGGTCACGCGGCCATCCGTTTCGGCCACCGCCAGCCGACCGTCGAAAGCCATGGCAGCGGTATGTTCAGGATCGCCGTAACGGATAGGACGATCAGAGGAAACATAGCTGGGCTCGACGCGTTCCGGTGCAAATCCCGACATGGCGTACATATCTTCTTCGGTCTTTACGGTATAACGCAGCGGGCTTTCCAGATAGGCATGAAAGTTCAGGGAGCAAGCAGCACTCGAGGTTAACCGCAAGGCAATCATCTGGTCCGGGCTGGATGCGAAGCATTCCCTCGTGTAGGTCACCTCGCCGATGCGGTATTCCGTTCGTTGAACGGCATTGGCGATATCCAGCGTTCTTCGGTAAGAATGAAACACGCCTCCATGATCAAACCTGAGGCATAAGTCTCCTAACGGCAGGTAAGATTGCGTATAGGGCCCCATCATCTTGCGCCCTAGCTGATCGGCCTCCATATAACGTCCCTGGCTTGCCAGCTCCCGGATCTCCGGCAGCGCTTCCCGTGCAGACGGGTTGTTCCAATCCCTGGGATAACCGGACCAGAGCGTATCCTCGTTCAAGCTGATCGTTTCACGCTCCACGCCGCCGTAGACCATGCCTCCAAGACGTCCGTTGCCGATCGGCAGCGCCTCCGTCCAGACCGTGGCTGGTTTCACGTACTGCAATTTCATGTTTGCTCCCACTCGCCTTGCCTCCTTTATTTCAATTCGTCATACTCCACGTCATTGCACGAAATATCCGTTCCCATGCAGGCTTCCAAATGGACGCGTTCGTCCGTACGGATATTCCCTTCAAGACCGTGCTTTTCCTGCATCCGAATCACGTTATTTTGGAATATCAGTCCCTCCGTGCTTCTTGCCGTTAACCAATCTTCTCCGGTTGTTTCAAAGCAGTTGCACGCGATCCGAATGTTACGGTGAACCGCTGCAAGATGATGTTTATTCTCAGGCGCAATCCGTATCACGGCATGTCCGGGACCGCCGCAATTCACAAACCGGTTATCCGCAATGCTCATATCCGTTACGGCGCCGGATTCGTACCAGGATGATGCATCCGCTGCGACCAGTATCGCGCTCATTTGCATGTTCACAAAAGTGTTATCCCGAATCACGATCCGCCGCGGCGTCGTGGCCAGAATTCCGCGCGTGGGAATCCGGGCGAATGTATTGCCGACAATTTCGACCTCCGGCGTCCACGTCATATTTTCAAGCACGTCCCGTTCTCCGATGTCCGCGGGAAGCGCGTTTTCCAATGTGATCAGCATTTCGCGGGGCGATTTCATGCCGACAGCGGCGATTCTTCCGAAAGCGTAGGGGTTCAGCGTATCCGCATTCACGAACGCGATCTCATCTTCCGGCAGAAAAGCCAAAAATCCGTAAGTCTGCGGATGCATAAACCTGACAAGCAATTGATCGGAGGCTGGTCTACCAACGATCCGGAGATAAGTGCCGTGGACATTGATCGCATCATCATGGGCCCCTGCAAACCGACTCTTCCGAATCGAGACCTTCCCCCTGCAGCCTGACAGGTGAATGAAATCCGCAAACCCCGCCACCGTGCGGCCGGTCTCCGGACGCGGCGTCAGATCCAAGCGTTCAAAGGTCAGATTGGCACTGAACTGTCCAACCACGCCCAGTCCATGCATGGAATGCAGGCCCACGTCGCTGAACGTCACCCCGGAGCTTCGGGTGATCAACATGCCAACCTGGTCCCGAATGCCGTCGCGCATTTGCACGATTGTACCGGGTGCCATGTGCGGAGGGCCTTGGTTTCCAAAATGAAACCGAAGCCGTCGCGGCGACAGCTCCTCGGTAAACACCACCCGCTCCAGCCAATTATCTACGCGCCATACAGCACCGAAATCCGCACTGCATAACTGCATCGGTCCTTCGCGAAAACGCCAGCCTTCGCCCACCCATTCGAAATTGCCGTCAGCGCAATCATAGCGTGAATCCGGATGAACGGTTGCCTCAAGGTAAGCTTCGCCGCACCGATCCACCGTCATTTCGGTCACGGTCGGGGCGGCGTAATCCCAGTGCAGATTACGAATTTCAATATCCGTGCAGCCATCGAGCACAAGCATCGTCTGCTTTCCGTGGAAAACAAACAAAGCGCCGTTCCCCTCAAGCGTCACATGGTGCAGATCCTTAAGCCAAATCCCGATCGTTTTGGTCACATCCGGATTCTCTTCCTCGCTGGTTGTATTCGAGATATAATAGGCTTCCCGATCGGCCGATTGAGGATAAAAATGATAGCAGCCCGGCGGTATGTCCAGAATGACCGAGCCTTCCATTGACCTGGCGGCTTCTATCGCGCGTTTCATGGCAGGTTGCGCATCCGGGTTATTCGGTTCCTCGTAATCCCGCAAGGAAAGGGTGATCGGAGCTGTAGTATTTTGATTTCCAGGCATATGCAGTGGCAACACCTCCCATTACTAGTAACAGCCCTTTGCAGGCTTGGTGTAACCCATCGCGGAAATCCGCGATTTTCGCCTAATTCGCTAGCAGCTTCAGTACGCGCATGCCCGTACCCTGGCTTCGCTTATCCTTGAGTCCTGTATTGCGAACCATGATCGAAATCGGCCCGCGCGCTTGAAGTCTAGGAAAGTGTACGCTGACTGGCCGATAAGCGTTCAAGCACCACTCGTCGAAGGGATTGACCCGTACGATGGACCCGCCGTTGATTGAGTATTCAAAGGTTCCGGTGTCGGGTCCGCATAACAGCAGCAGTCCGCCGCTTTGTCCTTCCACGGTGAACGTAAACGAAGCGTTCGGATGATCAGAGTACCTGTGATCTGTTGCATAACGCCAATTCATGAGTTTTGAACCTGACGGCAGCTCCCGGATTTGAAAATCCCCGGTATAATCGGCTAGCTCATATGGGAGCATTTCGGCATATTCGTAGTTCCCCGCCAGCAGCGGTTCTGTGGGCAAATGTCCGCAAAGATTGAGCATCAAGGAGTCACCCTCTGTCGACAGCAGCTCCTTCAAATATCCCTGCAAAAAACCGGCGTATATCTCATGCCCCTCATCATTCGGATGGTATCCATCAGGTGCAAGCGATGACCAAGCGACCTCACCGTTAGTCAGCATGCCATAAATGCCGGCGGCAAAATCGACGGAAGGAATGCCGTAATGCTCGGCCACTTCTTCGTGAACGGCAATGGGATACGGCCGGATACGGGCCAGGTTTCGCTCCGACCCGGTATAAATGAAACATAGATCCGTTCCGGGTGACAGACGACGGCATTGGCGTACAATTCCCTCCATTCCTCTGATGGATTCTTCCCGATCGCTCCCGTCATTCACGCTGAATTCCACGAATAGCAAATCGATGTTCCCGACGCTCAGCACGTGCTCTCGAAGACGGTGAGCTCCCAGCGAAGAATCCGTCCCCCCGACACCTGCGTTAATGGAGCGAATCCTCGAACTTCCGAAACGTTCTCTTAAATAATGAGCCGTTAAAGCACGCCAGCTGGTCTTCTCGGGCGCTGAGGCGCCGGCTCCCTCCGTGATGGATCCGCCCAGAAAGGCAACCGTCACCTGTTCTTCCCCTGCAAGTTTGGCTTTAACATGAGGCAGCCCTCCGCGATTTACGATGAATGCGGTACGGTCCCTGCCTTTGTTATAATCCGACACATGATCACCCTCCCTCGTTCTCCATAGATCCCCGTGAAACAGAGAAAATGCGGAGTGGCCGATCGGCTAGACCGGCATCCGCATATGGATGTTGGAATGATTTCCTGACAGCCGCAGCTGCTTAGCTGTCCTTCGATTATTTGGCGGATTGATCGTAAGCCGTCTGCAAAATTTCGAGATAACGATCCAGTTTCAGATCCTTCAATCCTTTGACGTAAGCGTCCCAATCCTTGTTCAGATCCTTGTTGCCCGTAATGAACTGCAGCTGGTTCTGCTCAATATAGTTTTTAAGGTTGGTTTGAAGCATGCTGGCTTCATCGATGACGCTCGGATCGATCCAGATCGACCAGATCGGAAAGATCTCCTTCGGCTCATGTCCTTGGTACAGCAGCGAAGCATTATACAATCTGCGCTCATAGCCGTCGGATGCATAAATATCGGTTCCCTGCACCCACGTATCGCGATACTCCTTCGGCATATAGAAATGGCCCATTCCGCTCCAACCCGCATTATGCGGCGCTTCGCCTTCCTTCGTCGGAATGGTCTTGACCATCGGCGTCACGCCCTCGCCGAGCGCTTGATCGCCGGGCTCGGGGTCTGTCCAATCGATCCCTTTCATGCCGGTTGCCGCATTGGTTTGGCCTTCCGGCGTAAACATGTAGTCCACCATCTTGATCAATGCTACCCGGGCTTCTTCACTGGCTTTGTTCGTGATCACGAATTTTGCGCCCGGTGATACGCCGCCCGCATCATGGGTTGCGTATGAAATTCCGTTCGGTCCGCTTAGCGGCGGAAGCGGATTGTAATGCGCCGAACGGGTGTTGCCCGGATCGATGTTCACGAAGATGGCCGGGTGCATGCCGGCACCGGCGCCGAGAATTTCAGCGTCCGCATTCTCGCCGATTTTCTTGAACGCCTCCGCATTTTGGGTGAATGCGCCCGGATCGATCAATCCCTCGTCATACAACGATTTGATATAGGTGAGCCCTTCCTTCCATTCCGGCGTGATCGCCGCGGACTCAACCTTGCCGCCATTCATCGTCAAGTAGTTCCGGTCGTCGTCGTAAACGAAGCTGTTCATCAAATAAGGGATAATCCGGACGCCGAAATCCTCCGTTGAACCGCTAAGGGGCACTTCATCCGCTTTCCCGTTGCCGTTCGGATCCTGCGTTTTGAATGCCTGCAGCATGCTTCTGAATTCCTCGGTCGTTGTCGGTTCCTCGAGATTCAGCTTCTTCAGCCATTCGGTATTGATCCACATTTTATTGGGATAGGAGCAGTGGAAGCATTCCGTGTATGCGCCTAGTCCGTAGATATTCCCATCCGGGGCCGTAACAAGCGCCTTCATTTCCGGCGTGGCCTCCATGGCCGCTTTAATGTTCGGCCCGTGCTGTTCAATCAGATCGTTCAGGGGAACGAGCACTCCCTGTTGACCGTATTTGAGCACATCCGCTTGAGAGAATTCATCGATATAGTGCGTCAGCAGATAGGCATCCGGATAATCGCCGCTGGCCAGGGAAATTTGGCGTTTCTCCTTGGCGCCGTCGGAGGGATTGATCTGCCAATTAAATTTAATGTTAAACTGTTCCTCGATATGCTTGGTGAATTTGTTCACCGGAATATCGATGCCTGATTCCTGTACGGCAAAAACGCTGATTTCCACGGGTTTTGAGCTGTCCGAACTGCCGGACGCGCTTCCGCCCTGAGGGCTGCTCGAGCTTTCTGTATTTTTGCCTGAGCACCCTGCCATCACGATGCTGCTCACCAATAACAGCATGAGCAAACTGAATAGGCCTTTTTTCAAATGGAATCGCTCCCTTTTTCATTAGAGTCAACACGCAAACGACTAGCTTTACACTTAACGGAGCATCACCTCCCTTCCAACATAAGCAAGCTCAGGTTCCCTTGGCCTGGTCTGATTCGGCCCTCCCAGCTTAAATAGCGATCAGCCTTTCACGGAACCTACGAGCATCCCCTGCACAAAATAGCGCTGCACAAACGGATAAATGACCAGCACAGGCAGCGTGGCAACCACAATCAGCGCATATTTCAGGAGCTCGGCAAGCTGCTGCCTCTCAACCATGGCTAAAGCATCCATCGTTCCCGAACTGTTATTCTGAATGATAATGCTTCGAAGAATCAGCTGCAGCGGAAACAGGTCAGCGCTTTTCAAGTAAATCAACGCATCGAAATACGCATTCCACTGGCCGACCGCATACATGAGCACGAGCACGGCCATAATCGGCTTCGACAACGGGAGGACGATGCTCCAGATAAAACGGATGTCGCTGCAGCCGTCCATCTCGCTGGCCTCCTGCAATTCGTCCGGAATGGAAGACTGAAAAAAAGATCGGGCGATAATCACCTGCCACACCCAAATGGCATTGGGAATGAGCAGCGCCCAGCGGGTATCGATCAGATGAAGCTCCCGTACGACCATATAAGTCGGAATCAGCCCTCCGCTGAATATCATCGTAAACGTAATGATCATCATCAACGCGTTGCGTCCAAAAAACGATCTGCGCGAAAGCGGGTAGGCAATCATGATGGTCAACACGACACTGATGATCGTACCGGCCGTCGTGTAGAAAATGGAATTTGCGTATCCGGTCATAATCTCGGGCGTTTTAAAGAGGACCCGAAAGCCCTCGAACGAAATATCGACCGGCCACAACCATACCCTGCCCGAAGTAACGGCAGCCGGGCTGCTGATGGAGCTGCTGATGATATAAATCAGCGGATACAAAACCGCAATAACGACCAGAAAGAGAACGATGTATACCGTTGTCAGGAAGATGCGGTCGCCAGCGGACTCCTTGATTTTTCTTGTGCCTGCTTGTTGAACTGCCATGCCATAGCTCCTTCCTTACCAAATGCTGTTATGGGTCATTCGTTTAGCCAATCCGTTCACGGTCAGCAGCAGAATGAGGTTGATCACGGAATTGAAGAGTCCGACTGCGGTTGCAAAGCTGTAGTTGGCATTCAGCAGCCCAATCCGATAGACATACGTTGCAATGATTTCAGAGTTCACCTGATTCAGCGGATTTTGGAGCAGATAGACCTTCTCGAATCCAAGCGCCATCACATTGCCGACATTCAGTATCAAAATGATGACGATGGTCGGCACAATGCCCGGCAGATCCACATGACGGATCTTTTGGAAGCGCGAGGCGCCGTCCACCTTCGCCGCTTCATACAGGGTCGGGTCAATGCCGGCCAATGCCGCCAAATAGATCACTGCGCTATAACCTGCCGTCTGCCAAATATCGGACCATACGTAGATGGAACGAAACATCCCGGGATCGCCGAGAAAGTTCACGGACTCCAGACCAAAAAAATTCAAAGCCACGTTGGCAAAGCCCAGCCGCGGGGCCAGAAACAGCATGATGATCGACACCATGACCACCGTGGAAATAAAATACGGCGCAAAGGAAACCAGCTGGACGAACTTTTTGAATCGACCGCCCCGGATCTCGTTAATCATTAACGCCAGCACGATCGGAATCGGAAACCCGGCTAAGATGAGATAACCGCTGAGAATGATCGTGTTTTTGACGAGCGTCCAGAATAACGGATTCTCGAAGAACAGCTCGAAGTGCTTGAAGCCTACCCAGGGACTGCCCCATATTCCCTTGATGACGTTGTAGTCCTTGAAGGCAAGAACGGCATTCAGCATCGGATAGTACTTAAATATCAGGAAAAACAGCAGCGGCGGAATCACGAGCAGGTACATCTGCCAATGCTTCCTCAAACTCTTTCGTGCAACATGCCAATAGCCGGTGCTGGTGTTGGTATGGATAATAGGCTCCGACTCGATTGCCAATGGCTTCTCCAGAATAATCCCCCCTAGTGTAATGACAGATGATGTGTCGGCATTGATATGATAGCGTTTTCTTTATGTGTCGATCATAGGCGAGAAATCCGGTCCTTGAACAGGTACACTTCGGTCGTTTGGCGTACAAATAACCGCTTTTCCGCAGGGCATCCTGTCTCGTCAGGGGCCAAATCCCGCGTATTGGCGTTTCTTTAGCCCAAACAGCCGCATCGTCCTAAGCGACAATGCGGCTTGCGAGGATCAACCCTTTATCCGACCTCATGAGACTGACGGTAAGCGCTCGGGGAAATGCCGATGAGGCGCTTGAATGCCCTGCGAAACGAATGGGAGCTGTTGTAGCCCACCTGAGCCGCTATTTCATCGACCGTGAGGTTCGTCTCGGCAAGCAGAATGGCCGCCCGATCCATCCGCAACTTGATCAGATGATCGGAATAATTGACCCCGGTTACTTCCTTGAACAATTGGGAGATGTATTTCTCCGGCCGCTCCACATGCTCGGCCACGCGGTATAAGGTGAGATCCGGATGTGCGTACATCGCTTCGGTATATTCATAAATCTGCCTGATCAGTTTGGCATGGGAGTCCTTCTTTTTATTGGCAATATATCTGCACAGCTCTCCCATGATCGCGCGGATTTCGTTATGAATCGACTCCAGCGGCTCGGTAAAGCCGATATCGATGATGCGCCTTTTTATGTTTTCAAACCATTCCGATTCCGCAAAAATTTTCTGATCCATTAACTTAAGGAACGTTCCTTTGATTTCGCCTACCAGCTGATGCTTCATCTCGACCGATAACTCCCGCTGATGGAGATTTTGATCCATGATCAGATTGACGATCTTCTCGGCTTCTTCCAGCTCCCCTGCCCGTATCGTGCTGATCAAGCGCTGCTCGGTGTCCAGCGGGTAGTAATACGTTGTGTTGACGATTCGGGCTTCGCGGTACCACACCGTCTCTTTTTGATTCATGTAAACGGCGTATTCAAGAGCCTGCTTGGCCTGGTCAAATGACTGCCCCGCCTCTGAGACCGAATCGAACGGATCGCCGAAACCGGCTTGGAGGAACATTTTATATTCATGCAGCACCTGCTTCGTCAGCGTATCGATCAACCCCGTAATTCGAAGCTCTTCATCCAGCCCGGGCTCTATATCTTCGTCGGTAAAGAACAAAACCACCATTTTGTCCGAGCCCAGATCCGTCATGGGCAGCGTCCCGGCGATTTCGGAAAAGGCCTGCTTCATGAGAAGCCGGGCGGCGTTAAGCTCGTTAAGGATCTCCACGCTGTCCATGCCGGCATATCCTTTGATCTGCAGGATACCGACATAGCCCTTTCCGTTATGCAAGGCAATATCAGCCTGCTGGGCAGCGGAAGCAATTTCGTCCCTCGATTCAAACTCGCCGGCAATCAGACGTCTCAGGAAAGCATCCCGGACAAACGGCAGCTGACGCGTCAGCTCGTTTTCCAGCTGTTTGTTTTTGCTGATCATATTGGCAATATTCCCGCTCAAAAAGTCGAATTCATTGCGCTCCGTCAGCTCATCCCTGCCGAACTGCTCTTTCATGATGCTAATCATTCGATGGATCGGCACGCTGTTCCGATGAGCCAAATACAACCCGAACAGCAGCCCGACGATCATGGCGCCCCCGGTAATGAACCAGGACGCTTGTTTAATTTGATCGGCATTCTCCATTAAGGCGCTGCGGGGGATGCCGGCCTGATAGACCCAACCGCTCTTATCGGAGCGCGTTGTGATCACAAGGTCATTCTTGTAGAACTGGCTCGTTTTGTTCTGATCGAATGCTGGATCGTTCATGATTCGGCTCACATCGGATTCCATGTTTCCTTGAAGGGCAAGCGTATTCCCTTTCCCGTCGTGGATGTGGACCCACCCGTCGTAGTTGTCGGTTAACCCCGAGAATAATCCGGCAATCGTCCGTGCATCAATCACGACCACGACGTTGGCCGGGGACGAATCGTTGAAGCTGTCCAGCGGGAGCGACTGCATGTACGTGATGACGGAAGTTTCGTTGTCCCTTTCGGAAAAGGAAGAGAGCGGTTTGATTTCACTGCGATGGGCTTTCTCCAGGATCTGTTGTTTCCACTCCTCAAAACTGAGGTCGCCATAATGAAAAAACTCGTAGTAATGCTCCGGCCGATAAGAGGAGCCCGACGTTACAATCAAGTCGTAATTCGCCAAATAGATGTAGTAATGCTGAAGAAAATCGTTGGTTTGACCGAAAGTCAACACATTGCGCATCGTTCTCCATATGCCGTAAACATCCCTTTGGGCAAGATGATCGTTGAGCAGCACGTTAAGGTCTTGATTGATCGCCAGCTGCCGCGTCATCCCTTCCACTTCCGCCATCCTGTGCTCCAGCAGCTCCTGGCTTTTCTCGAGCTGAACGATGCTGTTCTCAATCGAAATGGATTGCGTTACGGAGATGGAGGTTAAGTAGGATATGTATCCTCCGATGGTGGGAATGAGCAGAATGGCAATATAGGAGATGAGAAAGCTGCGAAATACCTTCGAATGCTTAAGAATAAATATCCCCCCTTATTTGACAGCGTTTTCAAAAAATAACGACTCAAGTTCTCCCGCCAACTAATAAATTTGATCATAATGGATGTTTGCGGCGCATGGGTAGGTACTTCTGCGTATGGAAGGGTACATTTTTCCATATCGGGCCTGCACGCGGCTAAATGACGGAAAGTAACTCCATATTAGGGGAATCGGCAAGCTTGGTAAATATCCGATTGTTAAGGTTCATGATGCTTTATGACAATAACGGAAAATCACCATGCCTTTGGATATTTTGACCATTGTCCACATAAAAAAAGCCGCGTTTTCACGCGGCAGCTGACGTTTAATCCCACCAAAAATACCAGATATCGTGCTTCATTAGATAGTCCGCATAATGTCCAAGCGTCGGAAACCCGTCCATGACATATTGGCAGAAAATAAAATGCTCCTTGGCGAGCCGTAATGCTTCATCAAACGTTTGGGGTCGTTTTCCGGCCTGAAGAATCCAAGTATCTTCCGAGACGGCCACAATTTTAATCTGATGCTTCTGCTGAAAATGCTTAAAAAACACCGACTGATGCTCGGGCAACGGACATTCGTTATAACCTCCCATCGGAACCCACAGCGGCGCTTCATATCCGGCTTCGGCCGGCAGCGTCAGCAGGATCACCTGCTCGTCCTCTTCCACCTTTCCCTGTACCCATGACGTATTCCAGTCAAAGGGCTCGGCATCCGATTCGCCAAACTCTTCGTTAAGCATTTCGCTGCCTTCCCATAATAATGAATAAGAACGATATAATTCCTCAAAGCTCTTGCCTTCTAATTCTTCCGGTTCCAGCGCAATATCCGTATAGGATAATCGCGAAGCCACGATTTTTCCCAATACATCTTTCATGCTTAACCGCTGAACCTGCTCCAGCTCCTTGTTCACGTATTCAGAAAGGGTTTCTTCTTCGCAGATTTCCTCCATCATTTCCACCAGATTGCAGCCGGGAGCGATGAGAATCTTGTGCTCCCCTTCCTTTGGGACAGGGAGCGTTAAGCCATCCAAATCCAAAACTTCAATATCACATTCGCTTAAATAATGAGCAAGCTCTTCGACCATATGTACACCTCGAATATAGCAGATTTTGAAACCAGCATAAGTGCTTACCCTTAATTTTACAAATGATAGAACCATTTGGATAGTCACTTATAAACAAGTTCAAGAGGACGAGCTTTACGCTCGTCCTCTTAGGTATGGACAGACAGCCATGTCCATGCTGTAATGGATTAATTGACGGTCAGGGACGCATCGGTTTCTCCTGCCCACTCGCCTACCGGTTTGATGGTATACGTCGATCCCGGCGTCAATTTACTTTCCTGCGTCAGATCGAATATGCCTACGGCTCCTTTTCGGCTTGAATATTTATAGGTCGCAATGCGTTGATCGCCGTCAGCGTCGGTCAATTCCACGCTCCGGCCGGAGAACAGCTCATCCCCCGGATCCTTGGACAAGGTGATGGCAATGGAACTGTCGCTGACTGCCTCGGCTCCGATGATTTCCAGCGGAGCAACCGATCCTGCAACGAATGACGGGTTGGCGATCTGTGCCCAGTCCGAAGTAACGGTGTAGGTAACGCCCGGCGTCAACGTCTGGCCTTCCGGCAATCGGAATTTCGGCTCTTGCTTGCCGTCGGTGGATTGGGTGAAGGGTACGTATTTGGCCACGATAGGTTGTCCGCCTGCAGGCGTAATCGTAACATCCCTGGCTTGACCAGAAGATATGATCTGATAGACCTTGCCATCGGCGCTGTTGTTCTCATCCAATACGAAGGCATTGGTTCCGCGGCCTCCGCTATAAGCGGAAATAACATAACCGTAGTCAACGACGCCATTCTCCTTGAGCGCCTCCAATTCAAATGTATCCTGGGTGACCTGTCTAGCCTCGGTCATGTCCAGCTTCGTGCTGTTTCCTGTAAATGTACCTGCTGTTTTCCCTTTATAGGTCAGCGTATACGATGTATCCGGTTTTTGAACAGAGGTTGGGACGATATAGGTGGAAATAGAACCCGTCTTCAGACGCGGCATATTCGTTAGCGCAAGACCGTCGTTAAATTGAAAATCTTCTTTGGCTTTGGCAAACGCCTCATCGTCCGATGTCAATGGAGCATCAAAGGTGACAATCAAGGTGATGGCATTCAGTGCGCGGACGCTCGTGATTTTTGCTTTTTCCGATGGAATTGCGTCATGTGCAATGCTTATCAAATAGGCAGCTTGACCTCGAGTGGTATGGCCCTCCTCGGAATAAAAACGCTCCGCCCAGTAATCCACGGACTTCGCATCTCGTTTCAGAGCCTTAGACACCATCTGTACCAGTTCGGCATGGGTAACGCTTCCCCTTGGATCAAAACGTCCGTCCGGTGCCTGCATAATATCTAGTGCTACCAGCTCAGTTGCGTACCGCTCATACCACGCGTTTGATTTCACATCCGTGAAGCTTGGCTCTGTCTCCCCTTTGCCTTCAAGTCCAAACGCAAGCACCAGCATTTTCGCCAGCTCTGCCCGTGTGATCGGGCTTGTTATCCCCATCGTGCCGTCTTGGTAACCCTGCATCACGCGCAGCTGGGACAGCCCCTGAACGGCTTGCTCTATATCTTGGGCAGCGAGCGGCGCTTGTGCAGCGTCGGCCTGCAGAACATGAAACGGAAGCGTCGCCGTTCCCAGTGCGGCGGCCAGCATCATGGCCGCCAGTTTATTCGAATACTTCTTCATTCGTAAGTCCTCCCTATCTTCGATGAATATGAACGATAATCGTCATATCTCCATGATAGATGAGAGTCCTAAACTCCCAAGAAATCCGGGATTAAACGTTTCGAAAATATTTATTAACAATTTCTAAACTCATTCAGACCGAAAAACGATAGCCCGCTCCCCATACCGTTTCAATGTACTGCGGATTGGATGGATCCAGCTCCATCTTTTCGCGCAGCTTTCGGACGTGAACGGTGACGGTAGCGATATCCCCGCTGGAATCCATGCCCCAAATCCGTTCGAACAATTCATGTTTGTTGAACACCCGGTTCGGATGGCTCGCAAGAAATTCAAGCAAATTAAATTCCCGGGTCGTAAACGCGACTTCCTGATTGCGTACGAACACCCTTCGCGCCGTTTTGTCGATGACCAGACCCCGGATATGAATTTCCGAGCTTGGACTCGGACTTTGCTTGCCCAGAAGCCTGACATATCTCATCAAATGGGCTTTGGCTCTTGCGACTAATTCGCTCGGGCTAAAAGGCTTGGTAATGTAATCGTCGGCACCGAGATTAAATGCACGGATTTTATCGATCTCCTCATTCTTGGCGGATACGATCAGAATCGGGACCTCCTTGTTCTTCCTGATATGGCTGCACAACTCGTAGCCATTCATGCCGGGAAGCTGAAGGTCCACAATGATGAGACTGTAGTCCTCGTTAAGGGCAAGCTTCAAGCCCTCGTCACCCGTATGGCATAAATCGACGGCAAAACCGTTCAGCTCAAAATAATCCCGCTCCAACTGGGCGATGGTCGTTTCGTCTTCAATGATGAGAATGCGTGTGGCCATGGGTTACCGCGCCTCCTTCCTGTTCGCTCGTTTCAGGGTAAAGTACAGGCTTGTTCCGACGCCAAGCTCGCTTTCAGCCCAGATTTGACCCCCGTGTCCTTCAATGATCTGGCTCGCAATCGCAAGACCCAGACCGCTGCCGCCCGTTGAAGAGTTGCGGGATGGCTCGGCCCGATAAAACCTTTCGAATATATAAGGGATCGCTTCTGGCGCGATGCCTGTGCCGTTATCCCGGATTTCAACCGTTACCCATTCCGGAGACAGCCGGATCGAGACGCCGATGTTTTTTTGCCCCTTGTCCATGAAATTCTGGGCATTTCCAATGATGTTGAGCACGGTTCGCTTTAATTTCTCAAGGTCGGCAATGACTTCGACAGGATCACCGGGGCGTTCCTTCCACTCCAGCAGAATGTCCTTCTCCTCCAGAACATAGCGCTGCTCATCGATGCAGTCGTCAATGAAACCGATGATATCAACATGCTCGAACATAAACGGCACCTGCTTCAAATCCAGCTTGGAATACAGAAACAGCTCATCCACGAGTTTATCCAGATCGATGGTTTTGGTGTAAATGATATTCACGTATTTATCCATCTTCTCAGGCGTATCCGCGACGCCGTCTCGAATGCCCTCGACATAACCCTTTATATTCGTTATCGGTGTGCGCAGATCATGTGAGATATTGGAGATCAGCTCTTTTCGGTTCTCTTCGTCCCGGAGCCGGAGCTGAATCGATTCGTGCAGCCGCTTTCGCATATTCTCAAACGTTTCGTTTAGCAGGCCGATTTCGTCCTTCGAATGCATATCCAGGGAAAACTGAAGATTCCCCTCCTTGATGTGTTCGGCCGAATTTCGGAGCAAGTCAAGCGGTTTGACCACGCTGCGCGTAATCCAGCGGTATAACATCACGTTCGCAACCACAATGATGCCAACGAGACTCAATACAAGGATGGGCAACAGCTTGCGTGTTACCTCGCCGAAAGGACTTCGCTCTCGGATCACGTATACGCTTCCCTTCGTCTCGTCCGAGAACCGGAAGTCGAATTTGGCATAAGCATAAAAGCGTTCCCCGATGCTCAGCGTATTGCGGATTTGATTGTTGTTCAGGTCGAATGGAGGGAGATTCGCTTCCAGCTCAGGCTGGTTTATCGTATTGGACTCGTAAACCTGAAGGCTTTCCTTACGGACGTACAGGCCTGCCCGCACGGTTCTCAGCTTAAAATCATATTCCTTCAGCAGCTCTTGATCCAGCAGACCGTCCGGTTCGTTCTTGGCAAGATATTTTAATTCAAGGAATATAGACTCCTCTTGCTCGGTCAGCGGGTTAACCTGGTAGTGAACTTTATAAAAATCCCGAACCCCGCGAATGTCGCCGGTAGCCGCGACGGTAAACAAACTGGCAGTCAAGACGAAAACCAACAAGCTGATGACCAGCATGCCGGTAAAGGACAGCAGCAACTTGATCCTGATCGACATGCGTCGCCTAAAGCGAACCGGAAACGATGCTGCCCTTAAACATCGTCGCCACGCGCTTCGATCTTCTGGCAATGGCTTCGGCGGAACAAGAAGCTTCGACAAACACGATGCTGGCGGCGTCCCCGGCCTGCGGCCATATCTGCTCGCCATCCGGACCAAGCGGCGTCATGCCGCCGGTGATATATTGAAGCGTCCGTGCCAAAGAGCGTTCATCCACCCATCGGGACACCTCAGCCAGCCGGCCCGCTCGTTCCAGCACGTCCCCGTTTCCGAAAGGCGACCACACGTCAAAAATGTTATCGCAACCGACGGCTACCTCTACGCCGCACTCGTGCAGCAAACCGACCGGCGGCATGCTGCGACCGATCGGCACGCTCGAAATAATGGCAACCCCTGCATCAGCCAGCATTTCCCCCATTTCGATGGCTTGCGGCGTCGGGATATCGCCGAGTCCGAATGCATGGCTGATCGCCACCTTGCCCTGCAGGCCCGCCTCGATGGTCAGCTGTGCCAACCGCTTCATGGTGAAGGTTCCCAGATGATGGGCATCGTGCAAATGCAGGTCAATTCCCGCATTCGCCTCCACGGCGAGCTCCACCATTTCCTGCAGGGAGGCTTCGATATCACCATCCACCGTCGCCGGGTCAACCCCTCCTACCAAGCCTGCTCCGCTGCGAAGTGCTTGTCTCACCCATTCCTTTGACTTCGAGCGCAGCAAACCATGCTGTGGAAAAGCTACGATCTCGTAGGATAACTTTCCTTCAAATGCGTGCAATGCTTGTTGAACCGCTTCGAAGTTAGCCAAACCCACTTCCGGATAAATATCGACATGCGTTCGTACGTGCGTCACCCCGGACTCCAGGTACATGTGAAGCAGGCGTTCCGCACGGTCCTGCGTCCGGGTATCCAGGGCCGGAAGCGTTGCTTTCTCGATATCCAAACGCTCGAAAATGCTGGAGACCGGCGTTACGGATCGCCACCGGTCACCGAGCAGCGTTTTATCCAGATGGCAGTGCTTTTCGGTAAAGGACGGCAAAAGCAGCAATCCCTTCACGTCGTGTCGCGGCCATGAATCCGTGATGGTCTTGTCGGATGGCACGATCTTCGCGATGTTCCCGTCCTCTATGAATACGTGGCAAATCTCCGTTTTTGTTCCCGTAATAACGCCTTCTTGAACTTCATAGCCGCTCTCTATACGAGCATTCGTTAACCAAAATGCGGTACTCATATCCATCGTTCCTTCCCTTGCCAGATATACGATTATGCTATCATAGGAACATCTATATGGATAATATTTAAAATATAGGATTCACTTAAGTTTTACATATACATAAAAAAGAAAAGCCACCCGTTAGGATGACTCTTCTGGTGAAGAATTGGAAGTAGGTATGAGGTTAAAGCTTTATGGCTCTTGTCGCAATAAAACTGTTTGCATAACGGTCCAACAATTTCTCGCCTCCGAAGGAATCCTCGTATAACCCGGCAATCATAAATCCGGATTGAATCTGACCTCCCATTTGCTGTTCCAGCGTATGTCCGAATTCCAATGCTGCCCCGCTTCGCACGATTTCTTCTTCCGTCGCATAATCCAGTTCCGAATAGGGAAGGGTGTGCTTCACCCGAAGCGTGCCCTGTTCTTCCAGTTCCCAGTCGAATAAATAAAAGACCGGGTTCATAAAGCCGCTAATCAACATGCCGCCAGGCTTTAACACGCGATATGCCTCCTGCCAGACCGGCTGAATATCAGGCACATAAAGGTTAGATACCGGATGAACCAACAAATCAAAGCTCTCCGATTCAAACATTCTTAAATCCGTCATCGAACCGAGAACCGTCCGAATAGACAATCCGTCCCGTTCAGCAACAAAGCGATCCTGGTCCAATTGAGATTCGGAGAAATCCAGCACGGTTACATTCGCTCCCGCAGCGGCCAGAACGGGTCCCTGCTGCCCTCCTCCAGAAGCTAGGCAGAGCACATTCTTTCCGTTTAGTTCCGGAAACCATTCTTTGGGCACAGGCTTGGTTGAAGTGACGATAATAGACCAATCGCCCGTTCTGGCTTTCTGGATTTCTTCGCTGCTTACAGGAACCGTCCACTGATTATTCTGTTTGACTTTAAGCTCCCAATGGTCTTGGTTATGCTTGATAATCTCCATATGCAGATCTCCTATTCTTGAATCATGGGCTTTCATCTTTATTCACGGACCTTTGGCCCAGCCAGGCTTGAAACTGTTCCGGCGTGTTTATGTTTTCTTTGAGAACCGCTGTATAAATATCGAAGCTTCGCACACTTTTGCCATATTCAGCTCGGCTTGCCCAACGATTTTTTGATTCTCAAAATAGCTTCCCGGCGTTCCTGAGTCAGCCGTTCAGGCATCGTTATGATATGTTTCAAGTCAGGTTGTTTCTCCGGTTCATCCACGAACCAAATGTCCAGGGCCCACTCCTTCCCACGCTCAGATATATACTTAAGGCCGATGTACAATCCATCGGGATAAAGGGGATCCGTATTATAAACTCCGGTATCGTTGATGAACTTCAGCTCCCGTACACCTGCGTGCAGCATGAGCTCCGATGCGATTTGTGCAGTTAATGGTTGATTCAGCCGAGAACATTTTACCGTCATGTCCAGGTCTCTCCATACCATCAATCCGAGGGCTGAACTGCCGACACGCACCGGTTCGCCTGCTTGACTTAATAACTCGTAAAGTCGAAGTTCATCTGCTACCTCAGAAGCTTCCTCCTGGAGAGCCTCTTGTTGCAGCAGAAGTTCGCTTTTCGCCATACGGTGTTCACCTCTAATCATATCGTTGATATCTCATATGGTATCACCCGATCAGCCTGCTGACCAAGGGATTGAATGCTTATAATTAACTTTCACGGACATCGTGTGATTCGACATCGAACTATACGGAATAAAATATGCGTGCACCCGACAAATAAGGCGTGCAGAAATCGGCGCACAGCTTCGGCATTCGTTCACGCATCCATGCATATACGGATTCATTCTCCATCTGAAAGACATAGTAGCCGATAATGGCCAGCAGCATGAAGCCTTCTAATAAAACAAGCTTATGTTGTCCCGTATGATCATTGCCATAATACCCTTTCAGGTATGTATCCCGAAGCTGTGAAGGAACCATCATGGCACCCATGGCAACATCCGTATAATGGTACCCTGGTCCGAAAAAACCAAAATCGATAAAACTCAGTTCTCCATCTGAGGTCATGATGATATTCCCCAAGCTTAAATCACCGTGGATAAGCCCCCAGGCCTCAACGTTACCACTGTCCACAAGGCGCGCGTTAACCAACGATATCGTTTCTTCAATTATGGAAACGTCGGAGGAAGTAAACAAATCTTTCGCCAATCCTTGCTTTATAACTTCAATCATATATAGATTGTAGGCTAACCCCTGACTCGGACGCTTGTCCAAGCCCTCCTGCTCGTATGAGCCATAAAATTTGTGCAGCTCAGCAATGCAAGCCCCCAGCTTCTCGACCAATACCGGGTCGCTTACGTCATCCTTCTGCAAGTCTCTTCCTTCCAGCCAGGTAAGCACGGAGCTGTTCCAACGCTTCCCCTCGTGTTCGATGATCGTGATCATTTCACCTTTCCGATTACGCATAGGCCTTTGGACAAGCAGATGATCCCATCCTGACAAGTGCTCCAGCATTTGCAGTTCGCCCAGCAAACCGTCGTAGGTATGCTGCTGACCAGCCATGCCTTCTTTTAGCGGTTGATGAATGCGCATCAGATATGCGCTTCCGTCATGGCCTACTACCTTATACGTTCGATTTTCATTATGCCGAATAAAGGTAATTTCCGGTTCCCGGATGTCGTATTCATTCATAATTTCCTGCAGCTGTTCATTTCGCATTTGATACTTCTCCTTATATTTCTGAAATGGATCCCGTCAGCCCTCCAGGAACGTATCGTCAAAATACGCTTTGAAATCCGGGTACAAAAATACTAGCGACTCTTTAAGCTCGTCCCGATCCGTTCGATCTTCATCCAGGTCAAACAAAATTTCATGTTCGATCTCATAGATGGCCTCGATCCCCTCACCGGCGTCTCCACATACATCGATACACCAGATCTTCCCGTATTCGGAATCCCAAGTGAAAGGGAGATATCCCAGCCGGCACAACAAGGGATTGTACATATTCCTGACGTTCTCCAGCGGCTCGTCTACTGCCTGTTCAGGTATGACGTCAAAGTAATGATGGTACGTGGAGATGAATGCTTTATACCACTCGGGAAAATTCAATCCATACTCTGCTTCCATGGCCCTAATCTGCTCTTCGCTCACAATGGAAGGGACCAATTTCCATATGGACCATTCCTCGTCTGTATCAACGGTCTTCATCTCTGCGGGAACGTCCGGCCGCATCCACCTGCAGAACCCATCCTCCGAAATTTCGCTGTATTTTGCGTAATAGGCCTCAAACCCTCGTTTGATATAATCGCGTATTTCCATGTATAAAGTCTCCTTATGTAGAAAATCGTCCCTTTTTCATATATTACTATAATCTATTTTTGGGTTATGATTAGATTCAATCTATTCTATTTTGTTTACAATTCAGAAACAATCCGGAGATTCTATCGATATAACTCTCTTATATACTCAATAGACAGCTAACGAGGAGGGACTACACATGCGCAATACATTTATCAAAACAATCCTGCCATCCGTCATCATCGGTTCAGTCGTAACAAGTTTGGCTTTATCCGGGTTCCCGAATGGTTCCGGCTTGGATAAGGCGGAAGCTGCCGCAGCATCTTCAGCCAGCCTATCATTTTCGAAGTTTTTGGATAACAACGCCCCTAAACGGACGCTGAGGTCGGTAAACGGGATAAATACGGTCACCAATCTGTCCAGCACGGTTGTGCTCGTCAACAAACAAAGAAATCTACCATCGAATTATGTACCGCAAGATTTGGTCGTACCCCAAATTCCGTTCAGCTTCTCGGGACCAAGCCCCAAAAAGCAGATGAAAAAAATAGCGGCGTCTGCGCTCGAAAAGCTGTTCGCTGCTGCCAAACGGGACGGGATCGACCTCAAAGCCGTATCGGGTTATCGTTCCTATGCAACCCAAAAAGCCATATTCGAGCGTAACGCCAGTATCAAGGGCGAGGCTGTCGCTAACAAAACAAGCGCACGCCCGGGGCAAAGTGAGCATCAGACCGGGCTTAGCATGGATATATCCAGTGCTTCCGTAGGCTATGCCCTGGAGCAGAGCTTCGGGAATACGAAGGAAGGCAAATGGCTGAAGGCCAATGCACCGAAGTACGGATTTATCATTCGTTATGGAAAAGGTCAGGAGAAATTAACCGGATACTCTTACGAGCCTTGGCATGTACGCTATGTGGGCGTCTACATTGCCGGAGAAATTACGAGACAACAGCTGACGCTGGAGCAGTATCTGGGTCAAGCCCGGTAATCGCAAATCTTATAAAAACGGGCCCATACGGGCCCGTTTTTTTCGTATGAAGTCTTCTTCTGGTCGCACCTTCTGAGGTACATCCGCATATTTTGCAGCGTTTCCTGCGGACAATGTACTCCGCTTGGACTAAGCACGTACATTAACAGCAGTAGACAGGTTGGTTAGAGCTTACGATTTTCGCAAACGGGGTGAACAATGTGCCTATCAAATCAGGGAAGCAGTACATCGAACGGATCGATCGGCAAAACATCAACCTTCGGTATAAAGGGGAGCTTATCCAGGGACCTTTATCCAAGCACCCTGCATTCCAGGGTATCATTCAGACCCAAGCGGAGCTTTACGATATGCAAGGCAAAGCGTGTCATATCGAGCAGATGACGTACCCATCGCCCGATACAGGAGAACGAGTGGGCCTGTCTTTTCTCCCGCCGAGGAATGCCGAGGATTTGCAGAAACGCAGATTGATGATGGAACTTTGGGCCAAGAGGCACAACGGTTTTTTAGGCCGCTCTCCCGATTATATGAACACGGCGATCATGTCGCTGTACACGGCTGCCGATATACTGGAGGAACACAATCCGAAGTATGCTGAAAACCTCAGGGCCTATTACCGGTACTGTCGAGATCATGATATTACGTTATCCCATGCCTTCATTCAGCCCTATGCTTGTAAAATGTCCGGACAGCAAGATGCTGCAGATGACACGATTGCCGCCAAGGTGGTTGAGATCAACGATCAAGGCATGATCATTACCGGAGCTTTCATGATGGCAACGCAGGGAGCCACGTGCGAGGAAATGCTGGTATTCCCGTCGCCTTCGCCCACGTTGTTCCATGATGTCAATCCAACCGCATTCGCCTTTGCGGTACCGAACGATTTGCCTGGAATGACGTTTATATGCCGTGAGAGCTATGGTGCCACTTCTTCCTATGATTATCCCTTGAGCGCCAGATACGAAGAGATGGACGTTCTCGTCATCTTTGACCACGTATTGGTCCCGCATGACCGGATCTTTTACTATGGGGACGAGGCCTATGCCGGACGTTTATTCGGCGAGAGTCGCTTTCACACCCATATTGCCCATCAAATGGCCACCCGTTATATCGCCAAAACCGAATTTATGCTTGGTTTGCTGGAGAGCTTGGCAGACGAGCAGAACGTTGGGCTCGAGCGCCATATGATCGCGAACGTTTCAAAAATCATTGCATATCTGGAGACCTTCAAAGCCCTGAGGCTGGCTTCCGAACTGGGCGCCAGCCGGGATAAATTCGGTTATTTCGTTCCTTCGGCGGGCCCGCTTACCGCATCCAGCATGTTATTCCCCCAATTTTATCCCGAGATGGTGGAGATGATACAGCTGCTGGGTTCCAGCGGCCTGATTATGATCCCTTCCGAAATGGACTTCCAGTCGGATTCAGGTCCTTACCTGAACCAATATTTAAAAGGCTCCACCACGGAGGCGTGGGATCGAATCGCCTTGTTCCGCCTTGCCTGGGAGCTTGGCGCAGGCTCTTTCGGGGGCCGTCAAACCCAGTTTGAACGCTTCTTCTTCGGAAATGCGCAGACGGTAGCCTATCGCATGTATAACCATTTTGAACAGCATGATCAGCTGCGGAACAGGATTCAGGATTTTATCGCCAAGAACAATACTTCATCATAATTTGACGGTTTGGATGATTAGGCATGAAAAAAAGATGCGAGCCCATAACTCACATCTTTCCGTTTCATTACAAACACAATGAGCTTACGAATGGGAATGCAGGCTCAAGCGGAACCGATACCTCATGTCGTCTTCGAACCACATCATAAAGTTTGTCCCCCATACGTTGTTGTGCAGATTGAAATGAAATCCGCCGGTCAACGGAGCATAGGAGTTGTCGAATTGCAGCAGCCTTGGTTCCCCCGGGCACACAAGCGGCGCGTCCAAGGATTCAATGACCGCCGTTCCGTCCGCCCCCTCATAATATAAGCCCGAATTGACGCCATGCATGTTCCGGTTGCCGTCCTTGACGACGGATAACGGAGATATCCGCATTCCCAGCTTATCCATCGACCAGGCGTTAGGATTATCCACAAGCGGCACAAACGATAACCAGCTTGCTTCCGGAAGACGGCATGCCGGTTTGCCCATCCAGCTTATGCATACCTCAATGACGGGCTCATTCGCATGGAACGAATAGAGTACGTTGATTTGTCGTGGAGCCCCGTACTGATTACTGAGAACCTCCGGCAGCTTCATTTCTGCGGTCACGATATCATAATCGGCATGCCTCTCCAGGTGCAGTGTTCGCAAGGACGCGGTATACCGCCGATGCTCCGGCCTCGGTTTGACATACTCGATTCCCGGCTTGCCGAAATCGTTATCCGCCCAGCCATGATGTATATCCAGATTCGTCATGTATTCTTTGAAAAAACGGTTGTAGTTTTCTTGGCCGAAGGTTTCATACATATAAGTGCCAAGTCTCTGATGCTCTCCCGCCCATGCCTTTCCGGATCGATCCATCAATCGGTTAATCGAACCGTCGGCAGCGAAGCTCACCTGAAACTGGCCTAATTCGTAAAGCTCGTTCGTTTCGATCGGCTGTTTATGCTGCACCGGCTCCGAGTTAAGGACGGTATGCTGCGGATTCATCCGATCCAGCTCGGTTCTCGCTTCAGCCGCTAGCGTCGTGGGCAGCGATTGAAGGGCTTCTTCAAGATAATCCCGCTGCTCCTGCCAGGAACTCTCGTAATGGCTGTACGATCTGGTGCCGTTTGCCTGCTGGCATAGGTAATCGAATTTCTTCCGTGTATTGTTTTCAACAATATCCCGTGCTCTTGCTGCGGCTAGGTCAGCCGAGGAATAATTCACGAAATCGACGAGATACACGGAATTGTTCAGCCCCCAAGTATGCTCGGGAATCAACATCAGACGGTTGCAAAATCGAGCGTACGCCTCACTGTCCCTATCCAATCGACCAGCCTCGATCCAGCGATCCCGAAGCCTTAACAATTCGCGGTAGCGGGCGATTTTCCAAGGATCCGAGGCAATCCCGTGTATCCACGAGTCCCCGATCTCTTCGCTGACGACAGGCAATCGGTCTTTCACGGCTTGAAGCCGCGCGGCAAAAGCATCCAATGTCGAGGCCATGATGTCCGCCCCTGGATATTCCCGTCGCAGCTGTTCGAATAATGCCCGGATCTCTTCCATCGTGGATGGACCATGATTATCGTGGGTATGGGCAAAATACAAGGCATCCTCCAGCCCTTCCATCCGATAGGGCTTACCATAACTATCTGCATAATGTACGATAATCTCCGAACCGTCGGAAGCACGCCATACAAACATCTCCGGCACCTTGGGATTTTTGGAGACCATGTTAACGCCCAAATGTAAATATTGTATGCCGTGTTTTGCCAGCAGGGGCACCATGGCAAGGGTATGGCCCGGAACGTCCGTCATTTTTGCGGCAATCGTGGTTTTTCCGTACTTTCGGTCCAAATCGTCCGAAATGGACAACCCGAATTCGAATAAACTGGCATCCATGATCTCGGTATGCGTTGTAAACGGCAGCCCGTGCCAAACCATGCGTCCATCCCCAATGGCTTTTTCCATGCGCGCCCGCATGTCAGGAGAAGCCGTTTGCAGAAATTCATGGATTAACCATGAGCCGGTCGTCCATACGAATTTTACGTCCCCCTCTTCATTCGCCAGCTGTTCGGACAGCTCCAAGGCCTGGGGTATGAAATGTTCCATATATCGCTCGATTACGTTCTTTCCCAAATCGGTAAACCCGATGTCCAGATGGGTCTTGAATACGACATGAACTCTTTTGATTGATGCTGACATACATGACCGCCTCCTTCAACAATAATCGGCTAATGCCGAACTTTGAGCCCCATTTTACTAGAGCGCTTCGAGCAAGTCTTTGCATGAAAGGGTCATGCTTTTGCAAAAAAAGGACACCTGCCGCGAATCATGCCAGAACTCGGGCATGCCGAAAAAGCCCTCTCATTTCGACTTGGAATGAGAAGGGCTTGAAACGAAAATACGGATATCAGAACGTGCTTGCCTTCGTTGTGTCCGGACACCATCTGGCCGGTCGGTAATATCGGATCAGGACATCCATCGCCTCGGGTGTCCGCAGATGGGTAAGCGTTTCGAAGGCATACGCCCTTACGTAACGATCCTTGCTGAGAAGCGCTTGCTCAAGCGAATGGATGACGATGGGAACATCCTCTGGCGAGGCCGTTCGAAGCAATGACAAGGCTGCGGTATATCCGAGCTTGTTCAGGATATAACTTTGCTGCGTGATGTCGTTATACCGGGTTTCCGCTGTTCCGCCCCCCTCTTGCAATATCGACTCTTCCAATATGCTGGCCAAGGCCTGGCACACTTCGCCCGCCTCACTCCCCATCATGCCCAGCGCTTCGATTGCGTTTCGACGAACCCAATCGCTCGGGTCCTGTAAGCATGCGATCAATGCAGACGCAACCTCACGCGTCGAAGGCACAATCGCCCCTAACGCGAAAGCAGCAAGCGCTCTGCGCTTCTCGTCCGTATGTTCGAGAAGTGTCAGCAGTCCTGGAACGGCTCCAGCGCCGGCACTCTGAAGTCCGTAAGCCGCTCTTTCCGCGATTTGCCTTGTACCTTCGGACATAAGGCGCAGCAATTCATCGGTTCCTGCGGATCCCAGCCGACCAAGCGCATAACCGGCATTCAAAGCTACCGGCTCCTTGTCATTCAACATTCGGCCCAGTTCTGGAGCTAAGGAAGCGGCCTTCTCTCCTAACATTCCAACTTGATCCGCCGCCCTGGCGCGAATGACCTCGTCCTCGGATTTTAATTCTTCGGCCAATGGCCCGATTGGGACTTCGTCTTCCGTTGCCGAGAGGTTCTCCTGACCCGGTTCGCCGCGCATCCAGTTCCATACATCCCTCCAAAGATTCCAGTGCACGTAAGGGGTTCCCCCCGTTAGGTTCATTTCGGTCCCTAGATGATTCCAGCTCGGCGATTCCGGCGCACGCAATCGAACGAATTGAAACTTTAGCATGTATCGATCCATGCCTGACACATTAAGCGAAGCTTTGTGCCACAAATCAAAATGCACCAAAACCATCGTTCCCGCTTTGCCGGTCGGGAGTATCGTCTCGCCTTGATCGCCTACGAACTTATCGTAGTATGCGGTACCGGGCATGATGGTGGTAGGTCCCATTTCCTCGGTGATATCCTGCATGTAATAAAAAATCATCGCCCACCAAGGTCGGTGGCTGCGCATGCTGGACCAGTAACCGTCTTTATGCCACTGTCCGCCCCCGGGCAGCGGATCGCCCGGCTGATTGTAATGGCAATGCCGATGCGGATGCATGTAGTAGTCCGGTCCGAGCACGCTCGTCAAAGCCCCTTGCACGACCGGCGTTTCGAAGAACTGCTGAATCTCGGGTACACGGGGCAGGATGTTATTGCCGGGATTTCCTTCCTCGTGCAGTACGGCGTTGATTTTGTCCCTGACTTCAGCATGCAGCTGATCCGGCAATTCGTTATGAAGCACCACATACCCCTTCATGATAAACTGGCAGATTTGTTCATCCGTCAACAGCCATTGACTGTCCAGCATCTCAATTCCCTCCTCAAGCATGAAATGAATTAGTGTTAGTATAGCAATGGCCGCCATCCCTGTATTTACATAAACGTCAGGCTTTTGTACAATCGTCATGCGAATATTGATAGAATCTTTTCTTGAAGGATGTGGAAATGAATACGTGGATTTTGCCGTCTTCCATCCCTATGTGCTGTATGCCACCAGATACCCCTTTTCCAAAGGTCAAAGCAATAACAACCGCCACTGTTATTCGTCATCCCTTTATCTCATTACCGAGGGACGGGGCATTGTTCGTACCTGTGGGCGAACGCACATCACCGACCCAGGTTCCCTTGTGTACATACCGGCAGGTCAGCCGCATGATTGGATAGCGGACAGACGGGATCCCATGGTCCATGTGTGCTGTTATTTCGACTGGGCCCATGTGGACCGCAGGAATTTGGCCGATCACCCCAGCGTAATCTGTTATGACATGACCCAACTGAATCCTTCCTATGTAGGTCCAGCTTTTCCTTACGCCATACCCGAGTTCATGAGAGTAGAGAAAGTCAGCCTATGGAGCGATTGGTTTGAAAAATTCTATACCGGAAACCAGTATGAGAATGAGCATACCTATATGCGCAGCATGAAGACGCAGAGCCAATTCCTGCAATTCATCGAATACTTCCTTGCCTTCGCCCTGCAGGACGAGACGATACCCGATCACAGAATGAACAAGCTGCTGCAGCGATTGGATCAGGATATCCTTCACGGCAATCTGCGGCCGTTGGAAGCATATTATGAGGAGCTCCGGATCAGCAGAGGTTATTTCTTCGAATTGTTCAAGCGATCGACGGGGCTGCCGCCGACGCAATATATTAACCAGTTTCGCATCCATCGGGCTAAGGAGGATCTGCGCAATACAGACATCAGCATCACCGAGATCGCCGAGAAGTTCGGCTTCTCATCCATCCATTATTTTTCGAAGCTGTTCCGTCAGCTTAACGGACTGTCGCCGCTGGAGTATCGGAAACATCAGATGGAAGCCGACTGACTAAGGGAACTTCGCTCCGATCCGATATATACCTCGATGCGTATCATCGCTTATAATGTACGATAATCAGGAATAGCACACGCTCAGAATTAGGCGAAGGACCCAAAAAGGAGAGGCTGGAATCGAATGCGCTTTTTATCAAACCTTGGCTCCTTTATCAACGCATGGCGGGATTACCCGGCTGAAGAGAATACAGTGCTGGGGAGTCGCTACACCGTCCAAGAAATGATTGGCGAAGGAAGTTACGGCATCATCTATCAATGTCGGGATCAACAGAGCGGACATGTAGTCGCCGTCAAACAGTCACGGCCGAGCAAAGGCGATTACGCCAAAGAATTGCTGAATCGGGAAGCCGCGATATTAAGCTCCCTTCAGCATCCGCAAATTCCGGCATATCGGGATTTTTTCACGGACAGCCGCCATTCGTATCTGGTCATGTCTTATATGGATGGGGATACGCTAGAGGATTTAATATTCGAACATGGCATGAAATACGGGGAAGCCGAATGTCTCCATATCGTCCTGCAGCTTCTAGAGCTGGTCCGTTACCTGCACGAACAAGGCTATGTTCATCTCGACCTGCGGATTCCCAATGTGCTGTTTAAGGATGGCCGTATCCATCTCATCGATTTTGGGCTGGCACGAAGGATTGGTGAACCCCCTCCTCTCCGACAGCCTGCCCGAAAGAAGTTCCGGCGCGGCGGCACGAGCTCCTCTGTTCAATATAAAGAGTCAAAAGAAATCGAGGATCTCCGCGACATCGGTCACTTTATGTTGTTCATGCTCTATTCTGCCTATGATCCGGACGACGACCCGAGCGCAATCGGGGAACGAAGCTGGCAGGAAGAACTGCAGCTCTCGGATGAACTCCAGGATATGATCAAACGCTTGCTGCAGTTGAGCAGACCTTACTCCGGTTCCTTGCAATTCATGAACGAGCTCCAGACGCTCGCGAATGCAAAAAAACCGCCCCTCTGATAAGATGGGCAGCGTTTTATTTGATTCCGGGGTTTCATTTATGTTACGATCCGATTAAATGATATGGAATGATTCCGAACAAGAAAGGAGGAAATTCCACATGTTAAGAAAAATCATGAACAAATTTCTCCACTCGACGTCCCACAGTCACGGCCGCAAGCGTTACAGCAGTTCCGCGAAGAATTACGGAAGAAAATACAGCAGCAGCCACGGTTATTCTCGCCGCAAAGGATCGTCATCCGATTACAAACGCAGGCACGGCAACCAAGGTCATGGCTATTATAAAAACAGAAGAGGCAGCTCAAGCTAATCATTCAACATCATATAGCACACTACCTCCTTCAACGTGTTGCCTGTTGAGGGATTTTTTTTATCCTTTCACCGAATCGTGAAGTTGACGCCGTAATAGGACAATGCCAATTTACCGGCCACTCTCTGGGAAGAAGCATTATCCCATGAGGTACTGTACAACGGTAAAACTCCCATCTTTCGCACCTCGATTGCCCAACCGGCAGCAACGGCGGCCGCACAACCTCTCCCTCGAAATTCGGCTAACGTCTCCACCCCGGCTTCGTGCGCTTCCATAGAAACGCGAACACTCCGGCAGACCGACACCACCCTATGATCTTGAATGATCGCGACACAAGGCTGGGCGTAATCGATTTCCGCGTTCAGCCATTCCAAACCGGCAAGCGAATACTCGGTTATATTGTCTCCGGTGATCGATACCGCCTGCATGGTCGGCGATGACGTTGTGATGTCAGGAATCCGATAACAAGGTCCGCTCGTATATTGATCAGCAGCCAGCAGATTCATGTAGTCATCGAAGTGCTTGGGTCTCGTTTGAAAATCTTCGTTAAGAGACGGTTCATTTTCAACCAGCGCCGTCAGTTGCTCAGCAAGTTTGTCCGGAATATCATAACGAAGCCTGCATACGGCTGAACCGTCGATCGTTCGACCCAAGAATAAACGGGGAGCCGGCTCCTCTCCCGGCCAAGGCTCGTTGATGGTTCGTATCCGACTATTCAGGTCATGCGTAAACATAACCTGTGCGTGCATCTCCATCAAATCCTTAGCGGTTGGCTCATTTCCTATCCACTGGTTCATGCTTTCACCCCCATAACAATTTCAACCATAGTTACGCCTCATCATTCTCCATCGTAGCAGATTTTTCGAGCAACGGGTTGGGCACAAATGAATATAAACGATAAATAAAATGACCCTGTCTCCCTTTAAATCAGGGAAACAAGGCCAACATGGGATCGTGCCTATCTAGGGTCATATTTTCCTGCCAAGCGAGTTCCGCTGCAATCGCGGTATCCAAGCGTATGCAAACGTAAAGAGCGGGCTTAGCCACAAGAAAGTTGCATAAGGTGCGTATTCGATGACCGGTACTCCAAGGGTTGATGCAAAGAAAGCACCGCTAACCCCCCATGGGATTAAAGGGTTAACCAGCGTTCCACAATCCTCCAATGTGCGTGACAGCGTCTTGGCCGGTATGTTTCGGCGAGTATATTCCTCCTTGAACATTTGACCGGGCAAAAGGATCGATAAATACTGCTCGCCCGTCATGCCGTTAACCGCGATGGAAGATGCACCCGTCATCACAACCACGCTGCTGTTGCGCTTCAGCGGCTGCATGACTTTACGGAAGAAGGCTTCGATGACGCCGCAATGCTGAAGCAGCCCTCCCAAGGATAATGCAATCAAGATCAGCGATACGGACCACATCATGGATTGCAATCCGCCGCGGTTGACAATGGAAGCAACGGTTTCGTTGGCAACCGTGCTCTTGTAGCCGCTCTGCATTACGCTGAACCAAACATCGACGGCTGTCTGCTGCTGAACGAAGGCCGTCACGATCAGTCCGGTTACAATGCCTACGATGAGTGTCGGCAGGATCGGCATACGTTTGACGGAACAGGCGATAACGACAAGCGGCGACATCAATGTCAGCCAATGAATATGGAATCCGTCATGAAGCGCCGCCTTGATTAGATTTATCGAGGACAAATCCAGCGCGTTGCTTGTGGGCGCAAGCAGGAAAAAGACCGTTGTCACCACAAGGGCCGGCACTGTCGTGTAGATCATATTGCCGATATGGGTGAATAAGGATATGCCGGCGACCGCGGGAGCAAAGTTCGTGGTGTCGGAGAGCGGCGACATTTTATCACCGAAGCAAGCGCCGCAAATCACCGCTCCGGCTGCCAGCGTCGGAGAAATTCCTGTCGTTACCGCAATTCCCATAAAGGCAACGCCAACCGTACTGACTGTCGTGAAGGAGCTTCCGGTGAACATCGAGACCACGATGGTCACATATAATGCGCTCACGGCAAAATAATGCGGTTCGATATAATCCATGCCATAGTATAAAATGGTCGGTACCGTGCCGCTCATCATCCATACCGCAATCAAAATGCCGATGAGCGAAAGAATGAGAATCGGCATAATCGCCGTTTGAATTCCTTGAATGATGGCCGATTCGAGCTGCTTCCAGGAAAACCCGACAAACGCAGCAAGGCCGCCGTACCAACGGTGGTTGCCAAGAGCGGAAGATGCGGCTCTGCTTTCAGCAAAAAGATGGAGACAAACAGCAGGGCCAGAATAAACGCAATAAGAATGATGCTTTTTGAGAAACTGAGATGTCGTTCCATGATGCTAAGACTCCTTATCCATTGTCGTGGCGGGAGAAACGTCCCGTCCATTGATGATGAATGTTTAACTTTTTCACTTTTATGCTTTTCGGCTTTTTCGCTTCTTTGCATTGAAGCACAGAGTAACACTATAAACGATAAGGACGGACGCCGTCAATGTAGGAATCATGAACAATCACCAAAAAAAGACGACTGCTTGCTGCAGTCGTCTTTATCATATATAGGATGTATCGTTATTTAGCTTGAATGTAACCTTCCGCTTTCAACAGTTCCGCAATCAGAACGGCTCCGCCGGCTGCACCGCGCAGCGTATTATGCGAGAGGCCCACGAATTTATAATCGTAGAGGGAATCCTCGCGCAATCTGCCAACCGAAACGCCCATTCCGCGCTCAATGTCGCGATCCAGCTTGGTCTGCGGCCGGTTCTCTTCTTCGAAATACGTAATGAATTGCTTAGGCGCACTAGGGAGTTCCAGCTCTTGCGGTCTGCCTTTAAACTGCTGCCAGCGTTCCAGGATTTCCTCCTTCGACGGCTTGTTCTCGAACGACGCAAATACGGTAGCTAAATGGCCATCGGTTACGGGAACGCGAATGCATTGCGTCGTAATCAATGGGGATTCAGCTTTCACGATCTCCCCGTTCACAACGCTTCCCCAGATGCGAAGCGGCTCCTGCTCGCTCTTCTCTTCCTCGCCGCCGATATACGGAATCACGTTGTCCAGCATATCCGGCCAATCGGTGAAGTTCTTGCCGGCCCCGGAAATCGCCTGATAAGTGGAAGCAACGACATTCGTAGGTTTGAAATCAAGCAAAGCGTGCAGCGCCGGCACGTAACTTTGAATGGAGCAATTCGGCTTCACCGCAATGAACCCGGTTGCTGTTCCCAGACGTTTGCGCTGTGCGGCAATCACGTCGATATGACCCGGATTGATTTCCGGAATGACCATCGGAACGTCAGGCGTCCAGCGATGGGCGGAGTTGTTGGAGATGACGGGCGTGCCCGTTTTGGCATAGGCCTCTTCCAATGCCTGAATCTCGTTCTTCTTCATGTCGACCGCGCAGAATACGAAGTCAACCTCTGCGGCAACCTGTTCCACCTGCGATGCATCCTGCACGACAATGCCTTTCACCTGCTCAGGGATCGGCGTAGCCAGCTTCCAGCGGCCCTGCACGGATTCTTCATACGTTTTGCCGGCCGAATTGCGGCTGGCTGCAATGGTGGTCACTTCGAACCATGGATGCCCATCCAGCAATTGCATAAAACGTTGACCCACCATTCCTGTTCCACCGACAATACCCACTCTAAGTTTTTGTGACATTCGCTACTCATTCCTTTCAATAATGTCGTCATGTTTCCCATACATCGATGTACCGTACGGACAAAAGCATGCAATAAATAAGCTTCTACTAGATAATTATTCAAACCGGCAAGATCCGTGTAGGTTTCCCGCCTTAACCTTCGTATTTCTTTAGATATAAGAAAAAGTTTGCTTTCTCAGAAGACGGACTGCTTATATCAGAACGTTACTTGCGATATACGAACGGCAAGCCACTGATGTCTAACCTTTTGGATCATGTAACAAAAAAATCCCACCCCCAAGACCGTAAGTCTCAGGGACGAGATTGTTATACTCGCGGTACCACCCCAAATTTGCCAATATGTCACCATATTCGCCTCATCGAGTACGGCATTACACGGGAATGCAGATACTCTAGCTCTGTAACAGGAGCTCCTGGCACACCATCCCCCTCCGTTGAGAGTTCCTTGTGCTGCTCAGAGTCTTTTTTCGATAAAGAACGCTTCGCCCCTTTTCAGCTGCCGGAGCTCTCTGTACAAGAATTCGTTTATTTACTCGTCTCGTCATCGCATTTGTTATGATTATTATATATAAAACCATTTCGTCGGTAAACCATATTTATAAAATTTTCACGAGAATGATCAAGCTGGTCATGATCATTACTATCGTGACACCTACTCGGCATAACCGATTTCCCCGTTAATCACCGTCATTCTGACCTTCGTCTCCAGCAGCTCGTCCGGATCTATCCCATTATGCAAGCAGCGATCCACCACCGTAAAATCGGCATATTTGCCCAATTCCAGTGTTCCCCGTTGATCCGCTTCTCCCGCTGCCCCCGCACTGCCGAGCGTAAACAGCCCGATCGCTTCAGTCAGGCTGAGCTTCTCCTCCGGCAAATACCCTGCGTGCTCCTCCCCCGGCTTGCGTCTGGTGATGGCAGCATGAATCCCGAGCAGCGGATTCAGCGGCTCTATGGGAGCGTCGCTGCCGCCGGAACAAGGCAGCCCCGTGCGCAGCCACTTCTTCCATGCATACAAGCAGCTTGTCCGATCGGGACCTACTCGCTCCAGCACCCATGGAAAATCGCTGGCCACAAACCGGGGCTGCAGGTCCACGGCCAGCATCAGCTTGCTCATTCGCTTAACCGTATCGGGATGTACAATTTGGGCATGGATGAAGCGGTCGGGAAGCTTCGCGGCTCTGCTTAGCGGATGGATTTCAAGCACATCCGTCATCATCTCTGCCGCGCCGTCACCGATCGCATGAAAAGCAACGGGATAACCCAGCCTGCGCGCCCTGCCAACAATCTCCCTTAGCTCCTCCGGCGTATGCATGGCCAGTCCGCGGGTATGCGGCGCATCATGGTAAGGCTCCTTGAGCAGCGCCGTTCTTCCTCCAACCGCCCCGTCCGCGAACAATTTAACCGCTCCGATGCGATTCCATTCGTTCCCGCTGCCTGCCTTGACGCCGAGCTCCTCCATTTCATCAAGAAAGCCATGGAACATCAGCTGATGGGTACGGAAGCGCAGTCCCTCCTCGTGCAGTTCCCGGTGGATCCGCTGCATCGCTTCCACACTCCCCAGCAGGCGGAGGTCCTCCGTATGCGCTGCCGTCAGGCCGAGCCGAAGGGCATCACGGCATGCCTGAAGCATCGCAGCTTTCAGCCTGGACGGGTCAGGCTCCGGCTGGACCATGGTAAAAGGCATCGAAGCATTCTCGTAGATGCAGCCGTTCAACCGGCCAGCGGCATCCCGGCCGAAAGCGCCGGACTCCGGATCGGGCGTGTCCGCAGTGATTCCCGCTCTTCGAAACGCTTCCGAATTACCGAGGAAAGCATGGAAACAGGTTCTCGTCAGATATACAGGATGCTCCGTTGTGATGTCGTCAAGCTCCATCATATTCGGGATCACCGGGTCCGGAAAATGGTTCTCGTTCCAGTTCAGCCCCATAATCCACTCCCCAGGCGGCGTTACCGCAGCCCGAGCTCGCAGCATAGCCAGCATCTCGTCTTTCGAAGCCGCCTCGGTGAAATCCAGCATGCCCAGCTTGAGTCCGTGCATGCCGAGATGCATATGGGCATCCACCAGGCCTGGCAGCACGAAAGCACCCTCCCAATCCACCGTTTGATAATCCCGTCCCGATAACTGCAAGCGCAGCTCGGCCGCACTTCCCATGGCACGAATGATGCCATCTTCTACATATATCGAATCCGCAGTCGTTGCAGCGTGCGGTGAATAAAGAACGCCGTTTGTAAAAAGGACAGGTTGCATGTGTCTGATTCCTCCGGATTTTTCCCATCATTATACCAAACATGCCTTCAGTTCGTCAGCCGGCGCCGCCCCAAGGCAACCCTCCCCAAAATTAAACAGGCGGCCCCACTCGGGACTGCCTGTCCAAGATTAATTGATTTTGGTGAAAGCCCACTTCTGCGCATCCGTGCCATTGTCCGTCCATTGCTGGACAGCAGCCCCGTCCGCGGTGGAGGCGCTGGCTACATCGACTACAAGCCCGCTCGCTTTGGACACAAGTTTATAATAACCGCCGCCAACATCAATGATCCTCCATCGCTGTGCATCCGTACCATTATCATTCCATTGCTGCAGCTGAACGCCAGTCGAAGTGGATGAATTCGGCACGTCGAGTACTTTGCCGCTGTGCACGGCCGTGAGTTTGTAGAATCCGTCTCCCGTGCTTTCCACCCGGAACCTTTGGTTATTGGCGACGTAGTTGGTCCACTGCTGGATTTTGGCGCCGCTGGCCGTGGACACATCCACGACATCCATCACTTTGCCGCTCGCCTTGGAAGCGATGGTGTAAATCCCGTCGCTGATGACATTCGATGCACCCGTGTCCTGATACACGCGCACGTAATCCACCAGCATCTGCGAAGGGAACGGCGTGGAATTGTTTGGACTGCCCGGCCAATTTCCGCCAACCGCCAAGTTCAGCAATAAGAAGAACGGACGCTGGAATTCCTCGGTATTGCCCGTTCCGTTCTCAATATAAAATTCATTGAACTGCTGACCGTCCACAAACCAGCGGATGTATTTAGAATCCCACTCAATGCTGTAGACATGGAACTGGGAAAAATCCAGATTGCCGGATACACGACCGAATTCGGCGTGACCTCCTGCATCCCAGTGAACGGTACCATTTACGTATGGATTCAGGTTTACCCGTTCCATAATGTCGATCTCTCCGCTCTTCGGCCAGCCGACCGTGCTGATGTTGCTTCCGAGCATCCAAAACGCCGGCCACAAGCCTTGGCCCGACGGCAGCTTGATTCGTGCCTCCACTTTTCCGTAAGTAAAGCTCTTCAAATCCTGGGTTTTGATCCGGGCAGAGGTGTAATTCATCCCGCCATAGGATTCCTTCTGAGCCGTAATGACAAGATTACCGCCGGTGACCTGCACGTTCTGCGCGCGATCGGTATAATACTGCAGCTCATTGTTTCCCCATCCCCCGCTGCCGGTACCGATTTCCGGCGTCCAATTGGATCTGTTGAGCGAGGTCCCGTTAAATTCGTCACTCCATACCAAATTCCAGCTCGGCGCCGCATTGGTTTTGTTCACAGGCAAAAGAACGACCAGAAGACTAAACAGCAGAACTACACATATTCCTTTTCTTAGCATCATGTTCCCTCCTATTTTCATCGGATTCAGGTTTCATGGATACCTAGTGTGTCAGCATCGTGCGGACCGTCTACTGAAGCTTCGTATCACCTCTCTTTCTCGTTCTCTCGTCTTGCCTTAAACCAATCTATGATGGAAGATTCACTTGTTGTTCTCCTCTAAAACACATTAGGATAATACGCTTACATTTCCATTATATTCCTGTTGTATTCCACTATCAACCTAAATTTATATTATTTTACATTCATAGTTTGATTTCTTTCATTAAAGTCCTTACGCTTCTCTCCAAATCAAAAAGCCGGCTGCTAGAGCCGGCTTCTGTTACGTTCTCTATCTTCTCATATTCTGACTTATTCACGACAAATCATGAGTTTGTTCCCATCGGGATCCTTCACGACGAACCAATGATTGTGCTCGATTTCCGTCACGAGTTCCACGCCGAGCTTTTTCATATATTCCAAAGAACCTTCCAGGTCCTCTGTCATTAGCATAAAGGCGGGAGTATCGATAGACGGCGCTCCCTCGGGCTGGTCTCCTCCCCACTTCGGCATCGTATCCAGAATCACGCCCGTTCCCTCCATGGGCAATGGGCATAAATGGCCATTCATAATCTGGCAATCGGGCTCTGGTATGCCCAGAACGCGGCAGTACCAGCTGCGCGACGCTTCGATATTCCGGACCGGAATGAAGATGCTGCCCACCTTGTTCTTAATCGGGCTTGCCTGTGTATGGTTGTCCGTATTCTGTATGGATTCGTTCATGGTTTTGCCTCCTTGGATCATCTTAAGTACGCGTGGTGCCTTAAACGGTCGATACCCTTCCGGCAGCTCTTTTCCGACAGGCCATCTGCTCATGAGCTCCCTCCATTCTTATGTCTGCTGCTTGATTTTTACCGGAACATAACACTTCGCTTGGATCATTCCATCATCTGACGCTCCCTCCAGGTCGTAACTGGCATACCACCGGCGTTCTGGATCCGGCGTAAACTCGCTTGAAGCATCGAGCCATCGGTAAATTCGATGAAGTACGCCTGTCATCGTGCCATAGGCACCTGATTCCAGGCAGGCATAGGGACCGCCTTCCAACTCAACCTGCACGTCCTTATCTTCAAGGGATGGGAGGAACTCCTCCGGCGGAACTATATAAATCTCGTAGGCGGAGCTTTGCTTCAGCAGAGCGTCGTCACAGCGCATGAATACGCGAATACGCGAGTCACCCCTAAACCCCTTACGAGATAACCAGGCAATCGAAGCTTCATCCGCTTGTTCCACGCAGTCCGGCCCCTTTCTGCGAAAGGCTATCGCCTTAAGCGTGGATAACTCCACAATTTCGATCTTTCCCATCATTTTGCTTCGTTCCACGGGAAGGAAAAGCTTCATCCGAACGATTTGATTCTTGTTCAGTACATATTCTTCCATGAAACCATGCTTTCCTTGCTCAAACACACTGCGGGGCAGCCATTCGGAGAACAAACGATCCCATGTGTTCTGAATGCAGTCTTCCGCCACCGATGGCGTTCGGACCACGGCATACAGCCCGCCATCAAGAACGATGGCTTTCAATTCTGGATGCTTCATCATCCAGGCCCGCTCCTTCACGTCAACAGCGAACAATTGATATCCGAACGGCTTGCTTTCATCCTCCAGATCCACGTTCCAACCGAAGAGCCTCAGCTCATTGATATCGATATGGTGAGAAGACATAAGCGTCCGGAAATGATCGATCGCAGCGGCTTCTATCCCTTTCTCATGCTCGGCAGCAAACAGACAACCAATCCCTTTGCCGGGAAGCAAACGGGTAACCCTTACTTCAGGAAAGCGTTCAGAAGCATCCCGCTCTCCCACGAATGTTGTCCGTTCATTCAAGTTCATCCGTTCAAAACTGTAGATCAGCCGAGATTTCCGGTATGCTCCTGGAGTTAGTCCTGTGCACCTTTTAAAGGATTTCATGAATGCCGGGTAGGACTCAAATCCACAGCGGTACCCGATATCGAGGGTCGGCAGATCGGTATTGCGCAAACAGCTGGCGGCTTCGCTGATCCTGCGTTTTCGTATGTACTCCTTGACGGGGTGTCCCGTTATACTGTGAAACAATCGGTAGAGATTCGGCAATGACATGGCTGCCACGCCGGCAATTTCCTCGAGTGCCAGCGGTTCCGTGAGATGATCTTCGACAAAATCAATGGCGCGTTGAACGATTTCACCGGTCTGCATTTCTTGTCCTTTCTCTCACTTATGATTGTAGCTTCCTTTGATGACATCATACCAAATTTCAGCGAAGGCGAACTGTACTTTTTTATCAAAAAATCAATCTCGTTACGGCAAAATCAAAAAAGCAGCCTCTTCATCTGACAGCAAGAGAACTGCTTTCCATTCAATTAGTAAACTTGGCAGGCTTGCATGGAAATGCTGCATCCCTAGATCGCCATAAGTGCGCCTGCGCCTTCCAATGAATGCTTAGCCCAAGAGAAGAAAGTAAAGATTGCTTTTTTAAACTCGAGCACTAGCCCATCCTTCATCCATCAACCAGTGACTCTCGGCTTCGTCGGATCGCAGTTCGGGCTCTGTATTTCGCCCAGAGCAGCCAGCTTGGACAGATAATAGCATTCTTCCCGATACATATGATCCGGCATCAGCGGATTGATCCGGTCCAGCACTTCCCCGCGCAGCTCAAGCTCCTCGAGTTCCGACAGAAAGTGCATGAACACTCTCATTTCCAGGTTTATATCGGCATGAAATTTGCGGAGGGCGGGAAAATCCTTCAAGCGGGTCCGCAGATACCCTGTCATTTCAACAGCCTTTAGATAAAACCCTTCAAAATCCTTTTGGAACGCCATGCTTTTGGCAATCAACGGCTTTTCGGCAAAATCCAGATCGGCGGCCAGACTTGCCGCATGACCAAATGCATCCTGCAGCCAGACCATATCATAATGCAAAGGATGGAACAGCGGCACTCCCTTCCCCTCTTGCAAGGCCTGCAAAATTCGCAGGTATTCCTCCAATTCATTTACCATGTGGTTGATAAAGGACGGGGTCAGGAGAAAATCTATGGTGCCTGCAAGCTGCCGTTCTAATAAACTCAGCTTGAATTCGCGCAATTCTTGCGAAGCACGAAGGGCTTCTTCGTTCAGTTTAGCGATGAATGCGGATGCATCCGGTCGCCGAGATTCACTGAGAAGCCTATCAAATCTAGTCATTAAGGATTCAGCGGTAGCGATGTCCGCTTTTTCCTTAGGCGACAGCGCAGTAAAAATAAACCGGCAGTGGTCCCCAAGAATCTGCAGCCAAAACCGGTGCTCATACAATGGATCACTCATTGGCCTTGCCTCCTCTGGCAGCTTTATTCTCAGAAAATATATGCAGCTGCCGTGGGAGTAGAACGATTGACAACTCCAGCCGGAGCAATCGCTTGCCTTCGATTAGACTACCGACAATCTACGCGAGACGGGACCATCTTAACGTTCACGATTTACCATATAGTTCAATAGATGCTTGAGAAACGCCGTATTGCGTGGCATTTCCTGCAGCGCCTCCATCGCCTGGCAATAATGATCCCACATTTCCCGGCTGGCCCCTTCCTGCCCCAGAATGCTCACGAAGGTCGATGTGTTGTTCTCCGCATCCTGTCCCCCGGGTTTGCCAAGCTGCTCCACGTTCCCCTGCACATCCAGCAAATCATCCTGAATCTGAAAAGCAATGCCTGCGTGGTAAGCAAATTTCTTCAGGATTGCGATTTCCGTCTCCTTCACCTGAGCCAGAATGGCGGGCATAACCAGCGATGCCTCGAACGCGATCCCCGTCTTGTAGTAACAAACCGTATTCAACTGCTCCAATGACAAGGCCTTTCCTTTTGAATTCAAATCCATCGCCTGGCCGGAACACATATCTCCCGCTCGCTGGGACGAATACCGTATCAGCTTCAACACCGTTTTCGGGTCAAACCCTTCCAGGGAGGATTGCTCTTCGATCGCCTTCTGTATTAGGAACAAACCGGTAATTTCCGCCGTGGCGCTATCGTGAACCTGATGCAAGGTCGGCCGCCCTCTACGAGTAGAGGCGTTATCCTGGGAAGGCAAATCATCGAATATCAAGGAAGCGGTGTGCATGTATTCAAGCGATCTCAGCAGCGGCACGATGGCTGATGCCTGCAGTCCATATTCCTTCACGGCCATTACCCAAGTCAGTATGGGTCTCAGGCGCTTGCCGTCCCCTTCGAGCGAATAATTGGCCGCATCGATCAGCGACTCTTTCATCGGCGGTATGCCGGGAGTCTTGTCGATTTGCAAATGTTGGTTAATCTCATCTCGAACGGATTTAAACGTATCGATAAAATAATCCTTCTCTTTCCGCTCGTTTCTAAGTACGGTTACCATCTGATCACGCAGCAATTTATCAAGGAAATCCACCTGATCGGCTTTGGAGACCATGTGCTGGATAAGACGATTGAATTCCGGGTTCCCGGAAGCGAAAATATCCATGATTTCATTGTATTTCTCGGTGCCGACGCGTTCTTTGCAGCGCTTCAGGCCATTGATGGCCCGGTCGAGCATCACCTCTCGCGTCTTGGCGTCCGAATGGTACACGTTATGAATCAGGTGGGAAATCACTGCCCAGTATAATTCAAAAGGATTGATGAGGTCCTGGCGTTGTCCGCGATATTTTAAATAGTAAGTGTAAGGTGTTACCGCCCCGTCCTTCAAGTCTTGAAACATATCGGCAAAATCATCGGCCAACTGGTTGTAGATCCCATAATAGAACGTTCGGTCCTCGAAGCCTCCATCCGCCGCAGCGCTTATTACGGAACGGACAATCAATCGCGAGGAAGAGGATTTCAGGATGATCGGCAGATATAATTCTTCATTGGTGTAATCGGGATTCGCAAGGTCCTTGATACGGTCAATATGCTGCGAATGAAAAAACACGTTGGACTGCTCGAAAAAAGTTTGCTGCGTTTCCGGGCGCTGCCGTCCTTGAATATACTCGAATGCATCCCGGAGCTCCTGATGCACGAAATGAACGAGCTCCATGTTTTTACCGCTCCACTGGCCAAGTTCTGGTACTTTCCCGGTAAGCAGGGCCTGCCGTATCATGTGGGAGTACTGTTCCTTCTCCTGGGCGTTCAAAACCCCTGAATCGAGCAGGTCGTCTATGAAAGGATAGGTTAACCCGTAGGAATACCCCAGCCGGATCGCATCGTCAAGACGCGATGAGCGTTCCGCTGGCGATGTTTCTCCATTCAAATCTTCCATAACATGCATGACAACCCCAACGATAATTTTGATTAATTTGCGCTGGGCTTGCTCTGCATCCATCTTGTCCGGGATATGGGAGGCTACATGCTTCAGTTTGTTGATGACCCAAATCACGGCTGTTTCAATGCCTTCCTTCTGCGCCCAACGGTACAATCCCGCCAGACTCATAAAATCCGGCGTGTCTCCCTCTTTTGCTCCGTTTGAGCGAACCAGAAGTTTTCGGGTATTCGCAACAACGCGTCGTATTCTCTCTTTCGTATCAGTGGAATCCAGCGCCATGCCCAGATCCCTCATATAAATATAGGAGATGCTTCGATCCAAATAATCATCCAATTCGCCTGTATAGTTGAGCCATCCGATGTATCTATGATAATCCCGGTTATCCGGCTTTTTCTTCGACGGCAATATAGAGGACAGCCATGATTGACGTTGAACATGCTTTCTTTTCCATATGAGAATGTCTTCAGTCAGCATAGGCACATAACTCTTATCCTTAACCTGTACATGGAGCGATGCAAAATACTGAGCAGCCTTCTGCTCAGCCTGCCGATATCCCGTATCGGCGTAATCTGTATATGCCACATTCATTTGATGGAATCCCTCAACTTCTTTAAATGTTAAACATGCACCCATGTTTATAACCTTTATACGCAGAAGTTTCAATCGGGTTACATTTCAGTTACAGTTACAGGGATTCATCCATAGACTGAAGCCAATGTCCCATGGCCTCCGACACTTCGTCCAACTGCTCGGCATCGGTGATGGCGGGTTCATGGTCTCCTTTTTGCATACCGTAAGCTCCGAATTGCCCGTGATTTCCGCCCTCAATTTCTACATAGGTGGTAGCGTCCGGCAGATTCTTTTTTGCAGCCTCCCATTTCGTTCGATCAAGAACGCCGTCCTGCGTACCGGTAATCTGAAGCGCGGACAGGTTTAATCCGTTCAGATTGCCCCCATCGTCAGCGTATGAGGCCATGAAATAGACCCCTTCAATGACATCCGCATGTTCCTTGGCATATCTCGCGGCAAAAACGCCGCCTAAGGAATGTCCGCCGATGACATATCGGTTGTCTGGATGCTCCGCTATGAAGGAATCCGCCTTGTTCTGTCCGAATATGGCGAGATTCAGTGGCATGGAGGCAACATAAACGCGATGCCCTTTCTCGGCCATTCTCGTGGCAAAAGGCGCGTAACTTTCGGGCTCCACCAATCCGCCCGGATAAAAAATAATGTCGGGCTGAATCATCTGCCCTTCTACAGGCTCGAAGCGATAGCCGTCTTGAATGCGTTCAACCGCCACCCTCGTGTCGCTTTGAAATACCGCTTTCGCTTCATCCAGCGGCTCGTAAGTAAGTGAGTCCAGTATGGCAAGACCTGCGATGATTATGATGGCCAAGATGGACAATATCCAAATGAATGGCCTGATCCATCTTTTGTTCCTCGGTTTATGGGTTTGCTTCATGTCTATCACGGTCCCTTCAATCCAAATATGATGTCATTTCAAATTATACCGCAGGGTTAATTAAATTCCTACGCGCCTGTTCGGAGATCCCTTACATCCTACATAACGAAACCAAGCTGCCGAGTCGGTCGGCAGCTTGGTTTATCTCGCAAATTAGGAATCTGTTCGCACAAATCGGAACCAGCCAAAATCAAACTGGCTTCCCGGCAGGAAGATGAACGTCACCTTCTGTTTGCCGGCCACTGGCTCCAGATCGAATACTTGCTCTTCATATTCGTCGGCTTGCCTAAATTCGACCAGCCGGTTGCTTTCGCCATCCAGATGCGCAAACCGAATATGAATCGTATTTTTATCCAAGGCGGATCTGCCGTACACCACCAGTTTCGATGCACCGTCGGCTGAAAAATCCATCTCGTCAAACTCGAGGGAGACGTTATTTCCTATCCCTTGAACAAACCTGTTGTCCACTATCGTAAAGGTATCCCCGTAAATCCGGTCGCAATCCGCGGCAAAGTTGGGCTCAAAGGCTCGATTCCCCGGTTGAAAATAAAACCCTTTAATGTGCACCTTCTGGCGAAGGACAAAGCAAATCGACGTAATGCCGCGCAGCTTCTTGGACAATCGGTAGGTTTCTTCCTGATACACGTTCCATTTGGACTCCTTCTGATAAATGCAATCGGCCAGCAGGGAGCTGCCCTCTTCGCCAGGCATGCCCTCCCAGATTTGCAAAGCGTACGCTTCGCTTGAAAGAGCAAATATCGGAATCGTGATCGTATCGGAGCCACGGGGGCCAAAATCGATGTCCCGGAACCCGACCTGAGTCTCGCCGTCTCTGCTCGTGGCTACGCCTCTTTCGTTTCCGTTCCCAACTTCACCTTGACTGTAATCATATAATCCTGCAGATATGAAGGAGTATGGATCCTTGTATGCTGCACCCAAACCGTCGACCTTAAATTCAAGCTGGGAGATGAGCCGGGTTTTACCTGTCCCGTTCCGGCTGGTGCATCTTAATCGAAATTCTCCATCGCCAAGGGCTGTTACGATGGCAGCATGGCCATTGGCCTCGACGCTCGCAATATTGGATTCGATGCCGGCATCGTTTACGACGGCCCATTCGACTTCCTGATAAGAAGCTGTCAGTGGATGCAACATGGCCCGAACTGTCATTTGTCGATTCGCCGGATCAAAGACCTGACCCTTTTCGCTGATCAGCTCAATCTTGCGAAGCGGAATCTCGTCCCTGTTTCCTGTCAGGCATGGGCCCTCCTCATTCCTCATGCTTGCGGATATTCCTTGCGTCACATCATCCTGTACGGGTATGGAAGTCAAATGAAGGGATTGACGCTCCATACCTGTGGAGGACACCTCGATCCCGATTCCGCCGGGCTCCAATGTCGCTCCGATGATCGCCATCAGCTTGCCGCTGAACAGTCTTCTGCTTAGGCCTTTGTACGGATCGTAATCCGTGCTGTCCCCATTATCGAGACCCAGCAGCCGCCCCGCACCCGTGACATGGACCTCCACCCGGTTATTGGCATTCTCGACGGAATGCCCATCCTCATCTTCCATCGTGATCTCAACGAAGATGAGATCTGTTCCATCGGCCCTTAGCTCTTCTTTATCCGGTCGCAAAACGATCCGCCTGGCATCGCCAAACGATTGTCTTGCATCCGTGGCTACGATACGGCCTGTTTCGTCATAAGCGATCGCTTTCAATTCGCCTTTGACGTAAGGAATCTTCCACCACCCAACCAGTTCTCTTCCTCGTGCATAGTCAATGTCATGCGTACCCACGGTTTCCCCATTGAGCCGTAATTCTACTTTTGGCGCATTGGAGCAGATGCGAACATCTATCATCTGACCGTCATTGAAATCCCAATAGGGCAGCAGATGTACCATGGGCTTCGTTTTGTAATCCGTCCAAGCAGCTTGATAGATATAATAGGAGTCCTTCTTAAAGGTTGCCGTATCAATCTGTCCGAAATAGGAGTTTTTAGTATGGTACGGCGTAGGCTCTCCAATATAATCGAAACCGGTCCATATGAATTGACCTAGCGAGAAGGGCATATCCCGTTCAGCCAGAATGCATGCCTCCGCCGATTTCGCTCCCCAGCTCGTCGAGCTGTTGCCGAGGGAGGAGCACTGCTCGTCATCATCGGCCAGGATGGATTTATCGAACGGGAAATGGTAGATGCCTCTGCTTTGTACAATTGACGCGGTCTCACTACCATATATGATCCAATCCGGATGTTCCCGGTGATGGTTCTCGTAATATTTCTCGGCATAGTTATATCCTGCTACCTTGACGATATCGGCACATTGCTGTGCGTTCTCCCAAGGCATATAATTCGATCCGATGGTAACCCTTGCATTTTGCTTAGGATCGTATGCATAAACCTCATCCATCAGCATTCTTGTGATGTCCTGCCCCTTCTCATCGGCATGGGTATCATATATCTCATTCCCGATGCTCCACATGATAAGGCTCGGATGGTTGCGGTCCCGTTTAACCCAGCTCTTCACGTCACGCTGAACCCATTCCCGAAAGAACCTGGCATAATCATAAGGCGTCTTCGGCCGCTCCCACATATCGAAGGCTTCCGATACAATCAGCAGCCCCATTTCATCCGCAAGCTCCATCAGCTCCTTAGCCGGCATATTATGGGCGGTGCGAATCGCGTTAACCCCCATTTCCTTCAGAATCTTAAACCTTCTCGCCAAGGCGGTTTTGTTAAAGGCTGCTCCCAAAGCGCCGAGATCATGATGCTCGCATACGCCGTTCAATTTGAATTTGCTGCCGTTCAGCAGGAGCCCTTGATGAGGATCCAGCCGAATGTGTCGGAATCCCACATTATGAGTGACGGCTTCCAAGATAGTATGCTGCGAAACTGTGGAACACTTGGTTCCGCTCAGCTTCATTTCGGTCACCAATTGATACAAGTTAGGTTCTTCCGGACTCCAGAGCAGCGGATCCTTGACAGCTAATGTTTGCGTATTGATGATGCTGCCTGCACTGCTGCCCGTGTGATTGGCGTCGACCCGGTCTGAAGTCTCGGCGATGATCTGCCCATCCTTCAAAATCACATGCTTGATCAGCACATCATCCACGATCTTCATTTCCGTCTCGACTTCAACCAGCCATCCATCTTCCTGATGCTTAGTCGCTATATAAACGCCGTCCGTGATGATGTGGTTGGATTCCCTTGTCTTTAACCATACATTCCGATAAATGCCTGCCCCGGAGTACCATCGGCTGTTCGGGCTTTGATGCACAACCTTTACGACGATGACATTCTCACCGTCCCGGAGCGCATCCGTGATCTCGTGTTCAAAGGAAGAATAGCCATACTTCCATTCACCCATAGGACGACCATTGACATAGACGGAAGAATCCATGTACACACCGTCAAAACAGAGGAAGACCTGACCGCCGTCATTATTCCACAACCATTTCTTCCGGTACCAGCCAATGCTGTTCTCGTATAAATCCTCCGTGTTATGAATGAGCCAATCATGAGGAAGATCAACGGGCTGAAATTGTAGATTCTCCGAATCTTCAACGTCCAAACTGCTTTTTGCAAACGTCCATCCATCATTAAATAAAGCTCTTTTATTCATGGGTGATATCACCTTCTTCGTTTATTTATTCATCAATGCGGGGCCGCATATTCAGTCAATCCTACTATATCAGGATGCTTTATCATTTGAGCCTTCTTCAAAAAAGTTCTAAGGTTTTCAAAGGATGATCTTTAATTCCTGTATATCCTTGCACTGGACAAAAAAGAGCCCTTCGCATGCAGCATGCATCAGAGCCCCTTGCTTCATTATATTGCAGATGTTCCAAAAGAGACCCAGCGTCCGAATCTCTTTGGATATCTTAATGTTAATGCAAATACCCCGTCTCCACCTCGTCCAAGACTTTTCTGGCTTGTTCAACCCACATATCGTCCACCGAGGCGTCAGGGTCGATCGGCGACTGGAATTGATCGAAGAGAGCTCCCAATAAACGTGGTCTCGCATGCTTATCGGTCCCCTTATTATATATATGCCTGAAGACAAATGGTCGGCCAAGCTTGATCGTTGCATGGCATCCGCCGCATTCGCCATCCAAGCTGCCCTTGGTTACGTGAAAGGGAATGCGAAGCCACACCATCCGCTCCTGATCCAATCGCCTATCCAAATAGCCATGCTTGTAATCCCAATTGCTGGCTAACGTAAAATCGTGTTTGCATAGATAAGTATCGATGTTTACGAAACGGTCCTCCATATTCTCCAGTCGAGATTCCAAATTAATCATGTTAACGCCCACCTTCACATTTTAGTTCTAGGATGGACGTGATTTCCTGCCTTTATACGGTTCGCAGCTGCTTGCTGCATCCTGATCTCCGATTAAGTTCGTAATGCTTATATCGCTCACGCGTACCCACTGCCTTAAATTACTAGTCGTGAAGGCACAGCACTTCCATTCTGGATCGCAGCTATTATATATAATGCTGATCTTTCCCAAAACAGTGACACTGGACCAACCAAGCGCCAAAAACGCAACTATCTTCCTAAGCTTATAGCCTTATTCTTGTTCATGTTCATATTATTTATGTCATTTAGTTATTTTATTCCATTTATCATATAGTTCCTTTTATACCGATCACCCGTTCGATTCATTCGGGTCTATAATGTCCTGTAAGAACTTGGGCTCATCTTTTTTTGAACTATCAATGCTATAATAACCCCGTTTACTAAACAGAGAATACGTGGAGTTCTCGCAGAGAAACGGAGGGAAAACATGAAAGTGAAAGGTTACCAGAAGCTTGCTAGCCTCTTGGTTGTCATGCTTCTGGTGGGGCTGCATACCCCGGCTTACGGCGAAAATAATTCAAAAAAAGCGACTTGGATATGGCAGACGGACCTGATACGGGATGGCGGCGCAGAGCTGCTTGATTTTTCCCGCGAAGAGGGCATTAATCTGATCTACTTGCAGATCGATCGCCAGCTGTCGTCGGACATTTACGAGGCGTTTATAGAGCGAGCGCATGAGGACCAAATCGCAGTCCATGCCTTGGGCGGAGACCCCAGATGGGCGCTCACCGAGCATCTCGATGATATGCTCGGTCTCGCTGATTGGGTAATCGACTATAACGGGAAGGTTGCTGCAGGTGCCCGATTCGACGGGATTCATCTGGATGTAGAACCGTATGTGCTTGCCAATTGGGAAACTGAACAGGGCCAAATCATCACCACCTGGGTACAAAATCTTAAAGCGTTCCTGAGCCTAGCTTCCGGAAAGGGGCTGGAGCTCGGAATCGATATTCCTTTCTGGTTTGACCAATACGCCTTGGCGGATGGAACCGGTCTTAATGAATGGCTGATCGGTGCGTTTGACCATGTTACCGTCATGGCATACCGGAATGAAGTGGAATCCGAGCACGGGATTCTGGACTTGACGCGGTCTGAGCTTGAGCTTGCTGACAGGCTTGGGAAACAAATTCTGATCGGAGTTAATACCAAGGAGATGCCAGGCGAGTCTTACACCACCTTTTATGGACACGGGAAGGACAAGTTGAATCAGAAATTGGATCATCTCTCCAGTGCGCTCGGTTCTTATCCATCCTTTGCCGGTGTCGCAATCCACGATATTCGCAACTGGCAAAGCATGTCTTCTGATGAGATCGTTCCCCCTGGAAGCACGGATCCCATTTCCCCATCACCGGTCCCGGAGCCAAATCCAGTTCCAGAACCCGGTGAAGGCGACCGCGTGCCGGATGCGGATCCAGTGACGCGGGATCCTATGGTAAGAGGCACTTATATATGGGAAGCCCATGAAGTCGTTCAAAACAGTCAGGAAATTCTTGATTTTGCCAAAGAGAAGAAATTGAACTGGCTGTATGTACGCCTTGATCTGGAGCAGCCGTACAGCTCGTACTCGTCGTTTGTTAAACAAGCGGCTGCGGCAGGAATCGAGGTTCATGCCATGGGCGGACATCCGATATGGGCCCTTGAGGAGAACCGGCCGAGAATGATGCGGCTCGTCAATTATGTGAAGAACTACAATCGCGCCGTTGAAGGCGATGAGCGTTTCCATGGCATTCACCTGGACATTGAGCCCTACGTGCTGCCGGCATGGAAAGAGGATTCGCAGCAGGTTATTTCAGAATGGACCGCGAATCTGGATGCATTCGTTACGGAATTGAAAAAGGATTCTTCATTGGAAGCCAGCATGGATATGGCCGTGTGGCTGGATAAATACAAGGTCACTGGAGAAGACATGTCGCTCAGCAAGTGGATGATCAATCGTATGGACCATGTTTCCCTCATGGCCTTCCGGGATGTAGCGGAGGGATCCAACGGCATCGTCGGGGTTTCCAAGGAAGAGATTGCATTTGCCGATGAGCTGGGCAAGCCCATCAAGATATCGGTAGAAATCAAAGCCAGTCATGAAGGCGATCATATCACCTTCCACGAAGAAGGTGCCGCCTACATGGAAGAAGAGCTTGCCAAGCTGCCTGCTTTATTAAAGGATTCACCTTCCTTTACCGGCAGCGTCGTGCATGCTTATGCGTATTGGAAAAGCGCGAAGCCATAAAATGTATGAGAAAGAACATAACCCCATTGCTCATAATGGAGCGATGGGGTTATTTCATTGACGTTTCAGCCGATGTGAATTACTCTCTTCACTGCAACGTATATTTTGCTTGTACGGATGGTAGTATCGTGGCCATCTGGATCATCAAACCAAGCATGGCATAAACCAGGTGTATGAAGGAAACGGAATCCAGGATATACACCTGAACCATAATCCAGATGATTAACTCAAAGCCCGAATATAAAGAAAAGGTCCAGGACCAATGCTTATCTTTGAATATATTGAATCTTTGGGCTGCGTTCCACTCCCACCTTAGAATCAGTCCGGAAGCCGTGATCACAGGCAGGATGCCAAACACGCAGAATAAAAGAATGCCTGGAATTAAATAATCAGGAAAGAAAGAGTCCTGCAATAATGAGCTGGGCATCCCAATGAGTTCACCACTAGGATCCGTTATAAGCATGGTTCCCCCTGCCAACGCGCCGATCGCCAAGAATGCTTGAAGGCCAATCAATGCATTGGATCGCTTCCCTTTGATATTGACCATCTCCTAACATACCTCAATTCTCTTAATATTCGAAGGTCACCTACATCGAATCTATTCCCTCTTCTCTAATTAAGAAATAATATTTGTCACAATGCCATGGCAGCTGGACCAAGACTCAGAGAATAAAAAAAGCCTGATTACTCAGGCTAAAGTGATATTGCTTATAGGATCGCAAGGCCGTATTCATTATGCGATGCGCAGTTACGAGGCTCGCTGTTTTTTGTTAAGAAGATGCTCGCCCCTGATCCAGCTATGAAAGAAATACTCAAAGGCCCCCGCAAGTACCGCCAGCAGCAGAATCTCCGAGAAATCGATGGTCCAGTTGGCAGCGGCGCCGATGATCCACAGCATGACAAATACCAAGCCGGCATCCGCTATCGTGGCGATCATATTGCGGGTGCGAGGCAGAATATATAAATCCCCTACCAAGTAAGCAACGATGGCGATCCCCACTGCCGTCAATAGGGCCCCGATGAACGAAGCATCGGTTAGGGAAACCAACAGAGCCGTTATCATAACCCCATGCACCAATAACTTAACAAGCAGTTTCATAAGTGATACACTCCTTTTTACGGTAGTGTATCCAGCTTGCGCTATGATTACTCCGTGATCATGGCAGAAATAACCTCTTGTCTCTATGCTGGGCGGAGCTTGATTTCCGCTATCGTGCCTTGGCCAACCTCGCTGCGAACCTCGATCTCTCCGCCATGGGCGATGACGATATCATGCGTAATAGCCATGCCAAGCCCCGATCCCCTATGGAGTTCTCCCGTATTCGTCCCTCGGAAATAACGGTCGAATATTCTCCCAAGTTCTTCCTGTTTAATGCCTTTTCCATTGTCCTCCACCCGAATAAGAATATGATCTTCGTTCTTCTCGACCTGAACCTTGATTGCAACATCCTCGCGGTTATGAACGATTGCATTGTAAATCAGGTTGCTGATCGCCCTGCGGATCAGGATATCGTCAACCTCGACTTTAATGACTTCATGACTGCTGCCAAAGTCAATGTGCCGATCGGAATAACTTGGATTGTTCAAGGTATCGATCACGGCATTGCGGACCAGGCTAACGATGTTTATATGTTTCTTATTCAGCATCAGCTCTTTGTTCCTCAAGCGAGTCGACAGATTCAAATCCTCAATCACGTCTCGCAAATAGATGGATTTACGTTCAATGATCCCGGCGTAATCCCTTATTTCGTCTTGAGAGAACTGGTACTCCGGATCCTTTATCATTTCGGCATAGCCTTGAATCGAAGCCAGGGGCGTTTTGATGTCATGCGAGATATTGCCGATCCACTCTTCCCTCATCGCGTCCAATTTTTTTCTTTCTTTCTCGCTTGCTTTCAGCTCTTGGGATAAAAGATTGATGTTGGCAAACACCTCCTTGTACACCCCTTTAGGCTGGTGATAGACGTGATAATTACGGTTCGCCAGCCGCTTTATGCTGTCGATCAGCATAAACATGGGTTGGGTCAGCCGCTTGCTGAAGATATAAGCGATACATAAGGCGATGAAGCCGTCAACGATGATGACGGTCAAGCTAAAGACCTTGAACGCTTGTACAAAATTTCGAGTGTCGGTCGTGAGCACATGCCGCTCCAAGTACGGAGAAGTGAAGCCAACCAAGTAACTGAAACGATGATCGGAGTATGTTTTCTCGCCAACAAAGACGGTTGATAGCACGTCCTTCTCAAAGTACTTATAAATTTGCACGATATCCATGGGAGTGTATTTCGTTTTCGCTCCTTCGGGAGCCCGATAACGGTATATTTCCCTGCCATCCTCATCCAAAACCTGAAGCCAGGCCTCATTCTTCTTCAGAATGTCCTTACCCTTCTCGCTCACGGAAGCACCGGATTCGGAAATCACGATAAACTCCTCGAAGGATCTGGAAATCGTCTCTGCGGAGGTTTGACTGCCGTTGGTCAAGAAATCCTCATTCATCGATTGCACAACAAACAAACCGATGACAACGATGATATTCATGATAATCACGATGACAACAATCAGCACAACGGAGAACAGGTACCTGCCGGTAAGCTTCCACCTCATGCCCTATTCTTCCTCTACCGCAAGCTTATACCCAAGGCCTTTTACCGTCAGCAGATAACGCGGATTGGAGGGATCCTCCTCGATTTTCTCCCGCAGTCTTCGGATATGCACCATCACGGTATTATCGAAGCCGAAAAATTCCTCGCCCCACACCTGATCATATAAACTTTCCTTGCTCATGATCTGGCCCGGGTGCTTGAGCATCAGTGTCAGCAGTCCAAGCTCCTTCGGTTTCAGCGGAATAACCTTGCCGTTCTTCTTCAGTTCGATCTTTTCTTCATCTAATTCAAATGGTCCTACCTGAATTAGACGATTCGGCTTGTCCTCTTGCTGAGGCATATCCGGTCTGCGAAATCGGGCTTTAATCCGGTAAGCCACTTCTTTTGGGCTGAATGGCTTCGTAATGTAATCGTCCCCGCCCATGGCAAAACCCAGGATTTTATCGATCTCCTCCGTCTTGGCGGACAGGAAAATATCGGAACATTAGAGACGCTGCGGATTTTCTTGCACACCTCGTAGCCTTCTCCGTCGGGAAGCATGATATCCAGGATAACGATATCGGGCTGGCGCTGCTGAAATTCAATCCATGCTTCCTCTGCCGTAGCTGCGGTGTACACCTGATCGATGCCCTCCTTGACCAGCACGGTTTGAAGCAGCCTGACAATATCAGCTTCATCATCAACCACTAGTACCCTTTGATCAAACGCCATTTGGTTTCCCCCCTTGCTATAACAACCATCTTTCCCACTTGGCAAGCTGCTATTCACCTACGCCTGGCTGCTTGCACTCGTTATGATCTCGGTGCTTACTCCACCGCAAAAAACTTCGACAGCGGATTCTCCACATGTTTATCTAACAACACCTTCCCCGTCTTGTCCAACACATAGTACTGATAATAGGCGCTGGTGAATCCGATGGATTCCTGCATTTTTGCCATATACGTCTCCATGGCCTCATCTGTTACCTGTTCACCGTTCCAGAAATAATGGAGCATCAAACGATTCTGATTGAATGGATGCTTGATCACATAAGCCCCGGCTGTAGTCGGTTGATTCATGGAATTCTTCCAGGCAAAGCCCATTTTGTTCGCCCGCTCGATAATGCCGGATTTGAGCGCCTGTATCACCCCGTTCGATTTACCGTTTCCAATCAGGATCAGATTGCTTGTCCCCAGTTCATTCTTTAACTTCTCTTTCAAAATCTTACGATCCCGAATAATGTCATACTTCACGCCGCTTAAATCAAGAAACGCCGCAAGCTGGCTCACCATGGTTTCTTGCTGTTTGCGTGTTCGTCTGCTTACTTGATCGCTCAGAACGATCGATAGCGGCTCTCCCTGAAGGGCCTTATCCATGATACGGCTCATCGTTTCGTAAGGCAAATCTGGAATTTGGGTTAAGGCCGATTGATACAGCAATTGAAACTGGTCATGCATATAGGCGGTTTTCTCTTCCTCTGTCAGCTGATATTCTGGCTTTAGCATAAAACCCGGTTGATATAGTGCGGCTGACATTTCGTTTCGCGCCTCTTTTCCGAGCACGTCGTCTATCGTTTGGAGCAGTCCCTCAATCGTAGCATTTTTGTAGACATAACGTTTGAAATATTCCCTCATCAAGCGGTCAAACTTCTCTTCGCCAACGGAACGGTACAATTGGTAAATCGCTTGCCGGCCTTTATCGTAATAAACCGGACTGGCCATATCCCCCACCTCGTCGTTGGTCGACGCAATGGGAAGCTTCAGCGAAGTATCGTCAAATCGAATGGATGTAAAACCATTCAGTTTATCCCCCTGCTTCTCGGCAAAATACACTCTGGAAAAATCGGCAAATCCTTCGTCGAGGAACGATGCCGTCTCCGAATCGTTCCCGATTAACGAGTGGAACCACTGATGGGCGATTTCATGGACGAATACCGTATCCTGAGCAGGATCAGCCTGGCCCTGAACCTGTCCCATTTGAATGATCCGCGAATATTCGATAGCTACGCCCTCCACGTACGTCTCAACGATTCGGAAATCGGGATAAGGATAAGCGCCATATTTATCACCGAAAAATTGAATGGCCTTAAATGCTTGATCAATATACCGGTCAATGATCTGCTTTTTATCCGGCTGGTTGTCCAAATAAAAATATTCAATTGTCAGGCCGTCACGGGTAACGCTGTCTACTTTGAAATTCGGGCTGGCAAAGAAAACGAACTCCCTCGTATTCTCCGCCGCGGCGGATACGACTTTGCGTCCGTTCCCCACCTCCCTTGACGTTATCGTGCCTGGCATAGCTACCTCATAGGAGTCGGGAACATTGAACAGGACGTCATAGTCGGCGGAAGTATAATAATCCGTTTCAAACGTTGTGCTGTAAGGAGCCGCGTTCCATTGATGCTTGTGCTCGTCATAGACCGACATCACGGGATACCAGTGCGCCCCGTTAATCATATCTTGATAATACGATAAGCGCTGCGAGCCATACGGAATCTTCAGAGAAAAATCCAATTGTACCGTGATCGATCCGCCAGGTCGCAAGGGCTGCTTCAATTGAACAGTCAAAGCCTGTTCTTTATTGCTGAAATCAAGAGCTTGACCGCTGGCGTTCACACTCTCGATATCAATGCCGCCAAGAAAATCCTCCGGTTTCTTATCCGGATGGTTCTTACTGATTTCTTCGTTCGATCGTTTAAACATGGACGTCTGGGTTGAAGCCGAACGGTTAGCATCGGCATATGTATGGAACACCAGCTCACTCAGCGTATCTTGGCTGGTGTTTCGATAGGTGATCCTGCTGCTCCCCTGCATGGTCATGTCCTTCTCGTTCAGCCTGGCCTGAATATCGTAATGAATCGGTGCTTGCGCTTCCATATCCACGATTGGTGAAATCATTGAAGCTGGCGCAGCTGTGGCCGCCGTACTTCTCGGTCCGATGACCGGGCCCGCCGCCAAAGTCAATGCGAGCGAGCCGATAATCGTTTTTTTGGTCAAATTCGCTGTTCTACTTTTCCATGAATTCATCATGTTATCCCCCTTAGATATGATCCTTATTTCCCTAATGTTTCAAGCTTCAGCTTGGCTGGTCCCGGCAGCTCACTGGCCTGTACCTCTTGATAGGAGCTGACGCCTGTTTTTTTGACATAGACACGCAAGTAAGCTTCCTTACGCAGCTCTTTCTGCGCCGTAAAGGTCAATGTTTTTGCCGCTCCCTCTTTATCAAAGCCCTCCAGGTTGTATTCATAGTAGACGTATTTTTCTCCGTTATCCGATTTATCCTCTACCCGTGTACCTTCTTGAACCTGCACAAAATATTGATCCGTACCGAGGCGGTTTAAGTTCACGTTCTGAATGAAGATGATAAATCCGATTAGGAGGACGGCTAAAACGCCGCCGAAGATCATTGTTTTTTTCACGGTTACTCTCCCCTTGTTAATAAATCTATTTGTTATTCGTTACGATTCTGTAGTAGGCATTCACGGTTACCACATAGTAGATGAGATAGATGCAAGTATACACGCCCATACAGATCACGACCGGTATCACCAGATTCATGTATAGAAGCCTGGACAAGGCTATCAATGCTACCGAGCAGTGAGCGATGCCGGCGATGAGCGGCAGCGCGAAGATAAACAAAACCTGCTGGGCGATGGTCTTTCTGACCTCGCGTTTGTTTACGCCGATTTTACTTAATATCCGGTACCTTGCCTTGTCCGAGTTGGCTTCGGTTAATTGCTTGAAATATATGATGCTGCCCGTCGCCGTAAGGAACACGAGCCCCAGGAATCCTCCCATAAATATCAACAGGCCCGACGATTCCATTCCTCTTGCATAATCCTGATAATAGCTGGCGAATGCCGCGCTTTCCGGCAGGACGCCCTCAATTTGCTCCGTTAACTGCTTTGCTTGGTCCTGATTCGATATGCCGTATGCTTCCAGGCTGTATGACTTTGTCTCCTTCTCCAACTTCTCAAATAACTCATCGCTTAAGACGATGGTGGAGTACACCGTCCCCATGTTCAGCACACTGAATTTCTTCAATTCCTTAAACGTTATATCATGCTCCTGTTCGTTCTGCGTAAGCTTCACCTTCGAGCCCACATATGCCGGCGATATGCCTTCGTAATAAGCCGGGTCCAGCACAGCAGCCTCATCACCCTTCAATTCCATGGCTTCCTTGCGGCCCTGCAACTTCGCCAGCTCGTTAAAATCCTGATTGGATATGGCGCTGTAGGTCTGCATGTCATGCGAGAATGCCGGATCAAGTCCGCTGACATCGGCATCCACTTCAAGGACAGGCACGTTTGCATGGTACAACAGCTCGTGGTCCGATGAGGAAGCGATCAGCTTGTCGATTCGCTTGGTTGTCCCGCCATCGCCGTTAATAAACGTCATGCTGTTCGGGTTTGCTAGCGAGGCATTGCTTGCATTGCTGTAATAAAAGCTGTAAGCCGTTCCGACGGCGGTTAGCGTCGTTGCGCTGAGCACCGCGATGATGGTTAACGTACGCGCATTGCCTTTGATGCGATATAGGAGCTGGGAGATGCTGATGATGTTCATCCCGTTCCAAAATCTGTTCTTGTTATTTCTGGATAATTTCAACAAGGTTACGGTCAGGGTACTGAATAGCAGATACGTACCGATAATCACCGTCATGAGAATGACGAGCGGCGTTAGCATGAATCCCATCGCTGCCCAGACCTTGGATTGCAGCAAATTCTGCAGGGCCAGCCAGTAACCGGTGCCAACGAATACCAGCGACAATAAGGCGGTAATCCATGAAGCCTTCGGTTCCTGCTCTCCCTCCTGATCCGCATGAAACAATTCGATCAATTTGAACCGGTAGATCAATCGGTACCCCTGCAACGATGTAATTAGCGTTATGATCATGAACACGATGGTTGTGTTGATGATGGCCTCGGGGGATATCGAAAAGCTTGCTATCGCGTCGTAACCCATCACCTTCATTAACAGGGAAACGAAAAATCTGGCGAGCACGGAACCGAGGGCAATCCCGGCCAACAAAGCCAGCACGCCCATCAGAAAGTTTTCATAAAATAACATCAGCCCGATCTGTTTCTTCCTCACGCCGAGCAGCGAATATAGTCCGACTTCTTTCTTGCGTTTGCGGGTAAAGAACGAGTTGGAATACCAGATGAAAACAGCCACGAATATGATCAGCACGACGGCGGCGGCGCTAAAGGCCGAACTGATTTTGGTCGACCCCTCCGCAGCGGACTGTATCGCCGTATCATATTTCAATGAAACAAAAGTGAAGTAAATGACGATACTAAATATCATCGAGGCGAAATACAAAAAGTAATTCGCGAGATTTTTGCGGATGTTTTTTCTGGCAATGCTAAACAGTGTCATCATGCTCACCCCCAAGCGCGGCCAGCACTTCGAGTATTTGATCAAAAAACACCTTGCGCAATTGGTCTTCTCGATGAAGCTCCTGATACAGCCGACCGTCTTTTATGAAAATGACGCGTTTGCAGAAGCTTGCCGCATAGGCATCGTGAGTGACCATCAGGATGGTGGAATGATGATACTCATTGAGTTTCTTTAAGCTTTGCAGCAGGCTGGCCGCCGACTTGGAATCCAGCGCCCCTGTCGGCTCGTCCGCCAGGATCAGGCTAGGATGGGCAACGATGGCGCGCGAGGCAGCGGTACGCTGCTTCTGGCCGCCCGAGATGTGATAAGGATATTTGCCTAAGATGTCGCGAATGCCGAACGTGTCGGCGATTTCGTTAACCCGCTTCTCAATCTCCGCGGCAGGCACCTTGGACAATGCCAGCGGCAGCACTATATTTTCTTTGACGGTCAGGGTATCCAGCAGGTTGTAGTCCTGAAATATGAATCCAAGCTGATTCCGGCGAAAATCGGATAACTGTTCCTCATTCATCGACAGGATATGTTGCCCGGCAATGGTAATATCGCCTGCCGTCGGTGTATCGATCGTCGAGAAGATATTCAGCAGCGTCGATTTGCCCGCCCCGGAGGGTCCCATAATGCCGACAAACTCGCCTTCCTGAATCTCAAGATTGATATCTTGCAATGCCGTATATGAATTTCCTTGGATGCCGAATGTTTTTTCTACATGTTTTGCCTGTAATATGGTTGTCATATGGCTTCTCCTTCAAGTCGTCGTTTGTTAAACACAGATGTAATTATAGAAGGCGAACCTTACACGATTTTTATACGAACCTTACATAAAGCTTAACAAAACAGCACTAACGACTCGGACTCATCAACGAGCATCCATGGAGGGGTATAAACGATGACATCTCCCGACCTCGAAACCATCCGGCAGCGACTGCCGGGCTGGCTGAAAGCAAGCTCGCCATGCTCAGACAGAGGCAAAGTCGCCTCTTACATTCCCGAACTGTCCAAAGCTCCACATGATGCCTTGGGCATTACCCTTCTAAGCGCTCAGGGAGAATCCGTCACAGCCGGGGATTGCGGGCTTCGCTTTACGATGCAAAGCATCTCCAAGGTATTCACGCTGCTCCTGGCACTGATGGACAACGGAGAGGAAACCGTTTTTGGCAAGGTTGGCATGGAGCCGACCGGAGACAACTTCAATTCCATGCTGAAGCTGGAGCTGGTTCGGCCCGGCATTCCCTTCAATCCGATGATTAATGCAGGCGCGATTACCGTTTCTTCCTTGATTAACGGAAACAGCCCGTACGAGAAGTCAAGCAGAATTCTTCAGTTTCTTAAAGAGCTATCCGGGAACGCCGACTTGGATTATGATATGGGCGTTTACCGCTCGGAATCGGATACCGGGAATTTAAATCGTTCCATAGCGTTCTTTTTGAAAGAAAACGGGGTTCTCAGCGGAGATGTTGAAGAGGTGTTGGAGGTATACTTCAGGCACTGCTCCATTGTTGTGGATTGTGCCGATTTAGCCCGAATGGGGTTAGTCCTGGCCTGCAGCGGTTTGGATCCGCTAACCGGCAAAACGCTCATTCCTCGCAGGTATGTTCAAATCGCCAAGACGTTTATGACGACATGCGGGATGTACAACGCGTCGGGCGAATTTGCCATTCAGGTAGGATTGCCGGCCAAAAGCGGCGTTTCAGGGGGCATATTAACATTAGTACCGGGACGCTACGGGATCGGCGTGGTAGGCCCGGCACTGAATGATAAAGGGAACAGTTATGCCGGCGTGCATCTCCTGCAAACCTTGTCCCGGGAGATGGACTGGAGTATGTTCTAAGTAAAAATCCCCCTAAAGCAGGAGCATATGCTTAAGGGGGATTATAAGGAAGATTCCGACTCTCTTCGGTCAAGCCCTCCTGCCATCTTCGTATGGATTCAACTGCTATTTTCTGAAAAATAATCTGCCAATCCGATCCGCGAACTCCTGCATATTCACGCTGGACGGATCAAGACGGTAATATCCGTTCTTCACGGCTTCCAATACCCAGAGCGGCAGCTTCTTGCCCTCAAGCAGCGGATATACATTGTCATAAGCCCACACGAGATGCTCCCATCGCTTGTCGTTG